>CAZMKX010000263.1:0-4529 GCA_964566375.1 uncultured Myxococcales bacterium | reverse complement strand
CTCCAGTCCAGGCCGAGCCGCTCGACCTCGCGCAGCGTGGTGTTCGGCGCGAGGCGTGCGACCAGGCGCGTGAAGTCCGCCGCCGGGATTCCCGCGATCGCGCACGCCAGGCCCGACTCGAGCCCGGTGAGCAGCGCCGTGGTGTAGCCGCCGAGCGAGAGCCCGTAGACACCGATCTGCGTCGCGCCGTTCATGCGCAGCCAGGAGATCTGTCGGCGGATGTCCCACATCGCCTGCGCCTCGGCGTGGATCGTGTCGAGGAAGTCGCCGTTCAGGAAGCCGTCCCCGCTGCGCAGCGCGATCTTGCGCGGTCCGTGCAGCGGCAGGACCGGCAGGATCAGGTTCAGGCCGAGCTCGTGGTGGAGGCGGCGCACCTCGAACGCGGACAGATCGACCGCGGGCAGACCCATGCCGTAGCCGTGGATGCAGACGAGCCACGGGCGCGTCGCATCCGCGTGGCGCAGCACCCAGGCGTGCGCCTCGCGATTCAGCGCATACGAGAGCCAGCGCTCGCGGCCGGGCTCGCCGGGATTCGGCTCGTACAGGCTCTCGAAGGACAGGTGCTCGAACGAGAAGCCGAGGCTTCGCCGCCAGCGCAGCGCCGGTGCGTCGAGCGCCGGCGGATCGCGGTGGTACGACGTCGGCTTCTCGAGCCATCCCGAGCTCCCGAACAGCTCGTGCGCCTCGCGCGCCTCGCGCGCGAGCCTGGGCACGTCGCGGATGAAGCGGCCGGGACGCGTGGCGATCATGCTCGCGAGCGCGAGCTGATCGAAGCCGACCTTCAGCGCGAGCTGCAGGTCGAGCGCAGGCTCGGGCACTCGCTCGATCGGCGGCTCGCGCCGCTGCGCGGTCCAGCCACAGGCGACGAAGCTCGCGGCGGCGAGTGCGAGCAGGCCGAGCGTCTCGAAGAAGCCGATCGCGAACACGATCGGAAGCGCGACGACGACGGCCGCCGCGCTGCCGAGCGCGATCAGCTGCGGGGTTCGCACATCCCCGGGCAGCAGCAGGCTCGCGACGCCGCCCGCGACGAGCAGCGAGCCGGGAATCGCTCCCAGCACGAAGCTGAACGCGCCCTCGCCCGCCGCGATCCACGCCAGCCCCGCTGCGATTGCGACCAGGTTCTCGAACGGCAGCCCCGGGTCTCGCTCGTCTGTCGTCATGCTTCCGCCCTGAAGTTGCGCGCGCGTGATTGATCGGCGCGCTTCGTCACGGGGTGAACCGTCGCGTTCGAGAGCCGGCGCAGCTCGTCGAACGACGACGCCACCGCATCGGCCAGGAGCGGAAGGTCCGGCACCAGCGCCGCGTCCGCGCTGAAGCCGAGCATGGCACGCCCGTCGTATTCCGTCGCCGAGATTCCCAGCGAGTGCCCGGGCAGGAGCGGCACCAGCGGAACGCACGCACTCAGGCGCGCGCCGAGGAAGTACAGCGGCGCAGCCGGCGCGCGCAGGTCGGTCACGCACAGGCTCGCCGGGCGGCCCGAGGCCGCGGCGCCGTAGAGCCGGGCCAGGTCGGCGAGCAGCGAGAACGCGAAGATCGAGCCGTCGTCGGGCTCCGGCGCGACGCGCACGGCCGCGAGACGCGCGAGCGGGTCGGGCTCGGCGATCGGCAGCGTCACGAGCGGCGCCTCGGCGGGCTCGTCGGCCGAGCCTACGCCGACCGGTGTCAGCGCGCGCAGGACCAGCCCGTCCGGCTCCAGACCCCGACGCGCCGTGAACGCGCGCAGCGCGCCCGCGAGCGTCGCGAGCAGGACCTCGTGCGGCGTCGCCTCGAGCCGCTCACCGGTCGCGCGCAGGTCCGCCGGATCGAGCGCCAGCCACTCGACGCGGCGGTGAGGTCCGGCGGGGCCGGTGAGCGGAGCTTCGTCGCTGGACGCGAGGGCGCGCTCGAGCGCATTCAGCGCCACGCGCAGCCCCTGACCGAGCGCCGCGCCCACGCCCTCGGGCCGCGCGACCTCGCGCGCGCGCCGCACCAGCTCGGCGCGCATCAGGGCAAGACGACCGGGCGACGGCCGGACGTCGAAACGCGCGGCGGCCTCGATCACGACGTCGGCCGAGTCGCGGACGAGCACCGCCAGGGGATCGAACGCGTCCGGGCCGTCGAGGAGCGCCGTGTCCGCCTTCGCGATCAGCGCGAAGCGGCTCTCGTCGAGACCCTCGACGAACCAGAGCTCCCAGAGCGGCTTCTCGTGGTCGAGGGATTGAGACAGGATCCGCGCGGCGAGCCGCTTGAGCTGGCGCTCGTCACCCGGCCGCGGCAGCGCGGCATGACGGACGTGATACTCGAGGCTGAAGAACGGATCGTCGACGAAGACCGGCAGACGGCCGAGCGCGAGCTCGAGCGTCCGCTGCTGCGCGCGCGGCGATCCGGCGAGACGCGCGGCGGTGTAGGCCCGGACGCGCTCGATGTCGATGCCACCGGAGCGCAGCTCGAGCGGCCCGGCTTCGAAGACGAGCGCGGCGCCGACTTCCATGGCGCTTGGGTAGCTCCGCACCGATCACGTCGCAAGGCCGAAGCCGCCGTCAGTCGCCCGTCCGATAGCCGCGCAGCGCGGGCATGCGCAGCGCGACGATCGCCACGACGAGGATGCAGCCCAGTCCACCGCTCACCACCGAGACCGTCGGGCTCGTGAGTGCGGCCAGGAAGCCCGACTCGGCCGCACCGAGCTGATTCGAGGCGCCGATGAAGATGAAGTTCACCGAGCTGACCCGTCCGCGCAGCGCGTCGGGCGTGGAGAGCTGGATCGCGGTTCCGCGCAGGACGACGCTGACCGCGTCCGCCATGCCCGCGATCATGTACGCGAGCACCGAGAGCGGAAACCAGCGAGAGAGCCCGAACACGATCGTCGCCACGCCGTACACCGCGACGGCGACGAGCAGTGCCCGGCCCGCCCGGCGGAAGCCCGGCAGGAAGACGAGCGCGAACGACATCACCAGCGCGCCGGTCTCGAGCGAAGCCGACAGCAGACCGTAGCCGAGCTCGCCGACCTTCAGGATCTCGCTCGCGTAGATCGGCAGGAGCGCAGTCGCGCCGCCGAGGATCACGGCGAACATGTCGAGCGTCATGCAGCCGAGCACCACGGGCGTCCGCCAAACGAAGCTGAGGCCCTCGCGGATCGACGCCCAGCTGATCCGCGCGTTGCTCGCGGCGCCGAGCGCGGGCAGCTTCGCGAGCGACGCGATCGAGACGAGCTCGATCGCCGCGTGGAGGCCGTACGCGGAGACGATCCCGCCCTGCGCCGCCGCGAACCCCATCAGCATCGGCCCCGCGGCGAATGCGAGCCAGGTGACCGTGGCGCTCACCGTCACTGCGCGCGGAAAGAGCTCTCGCGGCACGAGCTGCGGCAGGATCGACGCGCGAGCCGGCGACTCGAAGACCGACGCGACCGCGGCCAGCGCAACCGCGCCGTACAGGACGGTCAGGCTGGCGTTGCCGGAGAGCGTCGCGACGAAGAGCGTCGCGGAGCAGAGGACCTGCGCGGTCTGCGAGAGCGCCACGAGCTTGCGCCGATCGACGATGTCGGCGACGGCGCCCGCCACCAGCGAGAACGGCAGCACCGGCAGGAACTGGACGAGCCCGATCATGCCCAGCTGGAACGCCGAGCGCGTCAGGTCCCAGACGTGCCAGGCGACGGCCGCGCGCAGGAGCATCATCGCGGTGCCCGAGAAGAAGCGGCTCGACACGTACCAGCGGAAATTCGCCTCGCGGAACACGGCCAGGCCCGAGTGGTCCGCGTCCCCCTGCCCCTCCGCCATGGGCGCGTATGCTAGCCGACTCGCTCGCGACGCGGCGCGGGCGCGTCTCTCGGCCGGGCGTCAGCGCGCGATGCCGAAGACCGCGAGCTCGCGCGGGCCGTGCGCACCGAGCACGAGCGAGCCCTCGATGTCCGCCGTCTTGGAGGGCCCGGCGACGAACGTGAAGTGGTGGTGCGCGAGTCCGCCGCCGGCGACGCGCGCGAGCGCGGCGTGCATGTCCGCGACGATCCGGCTGGTGTCGAGCAGAAGCACGAGACGCTCGCACAGCACCGGCAGTGCGCGCGGCGTGGCCTCGCGCCCGTCGAGCCCGACGGCGCCGTTCTCGGCGACTCCGAGCGCGCCGCAGAAGATCGCGACCGAGACGTCGGCGAGTGCGTGCGGATCGGTCTCGCGCGGGATCGCGCGCCACGGGCCGTCGCCGAGCCGCGACACGGCCGCATCGCTCGCGAGCACCCGTCCGCCGCCGCTCCACGTGCGACACCGTTCTGCGACGCGCGACGCGAGCGCCTCTGGCGCGAACGGTCCGTGCGCCTCGCCGCCGGCCAGAACGAGCAGGCGCGCAAAGTCCGCGAAGTCGGTGCTCCGCTCGGCCGGCACGAACGGGGACGGCGGCGCCAGCACTCCGCCGACGGCGCCGCGCACGCGCGCGAGGATCCGCTCGCGTGCGCTCACCGCTCGGCTCCGGACTTCCGCGCCCGCCAGCGGGCGCGGAAGCTCGCGCCCGGGTGCGCGGGCAGCTCGCGCGCTTCGAGCCAAGCTTCCGCGGGGTTTCCCGGC
>CAZMKX010000262.1:0-5745 GCA_964566375.1 uncultured Myxococcales bacterium | reverse complement strand
CGGCCACGTCGCCGCTCGCCGGTCTTCGCGTCATCGATCTTACACGCGTTCTCGCAGGGCCCGTCTGCGGCCGGATCCTGGCCGACCTGGGCGCGGACGTGATCAAGGTCGAACCCCCCGACGGCGACCTCTCGCGCGAGATCGCCCCGAAGAGCGACCGCGGAATGTCGGGCCTGTACACGCTCGCGAACGCCGGCAAGCGCAACGTCTCGATCGACCTCGCCGCGAACGGCGGCGTGGAGCTCGTGCGCGCGCTGTACGCGCACGCCGACGTCGTGCTCGAGAACTTCCGGCCCGGCGTGGCGGACCGACTCGGGGTCGGCTGGGACGCGCTGCGCGCGGCAAACCCGCGCTCGATCTACTGCGCGATGTCGGGCTTCGGCTCGGCCTCGGCCTTCCGCGACAAGGGCGCGTACGCGCCGATGATGCACGCGATCACGGGCGTGCTCGATTGGGAGGCGCGCTGCGCGGAGCTTCCCGTCGCGCAGAGCGGCGACAGCCAGGCGGACATGGCGGCCGGCATCCACGGCGCGATCGCCGTGCTGGCCGCGCTCGTCCGCCGCGGCGTCACCGGGCGCGGCGAGCGCCTCGAGGTGCCGCTCTTCGACGCGCTGCTCGCGACCTACAGCGAGACCGCCTACGCCCTCCTGCCCCGACCCGAGCCACGCGAGGAGTGCCGCCTCTTCGATGGCGGGCGGAATGGCTGGGTGGCGATCGCAGGCACCCCGCAGAACGCCTGGATGCGCATCCGAGAACACCTCCCGGTGTCGGACCCCGCGCGCAAGGACGACGACGTTCCCACGAAGGCGCGGCTTCGGCACGCCGCGATCGAGACCTGGATGCAGGCGCAGGAGAGCGCGACCTCGATCGAGCGCCAGCTCGAGGCGGCCGGGCTCGCGATCGGCCTGGTCGCCACGCTTCCCGACGCCCTCCATGGCCCGATCGCGCGCGAGCGGGGTCTGCTCGTCGAGGTCGACGACGGTCGCGGCGGGACCCGCCCGATCGTGCGCGCGCCCTACTGGTTCGACGGCCAGACCTGTCCGGTGCGGCGCCCCGCGCCGCAGCGCGGGCAGCACAACGAAGAGGTCCTGCGCGAGCTGCTGGGGCTCGACGCGCAGCGCGTGCGCGCGCTCGAGTCCGCGGGCGTGCTGGTCGCCGCCCCCGCCGGGGCGCGCTGAGTCAGGGCGGCGCGGAGCCCAGACGCGTCAGGCCGTCGCGCGCGAACGCCGCGTAGGGCGAGCCGGCCGGCTCCGCGCGTACCACCTCGGCGTAGCCCGCGCGCGCCTCGTCGAGCTGGCCGAGCGCCTCGAGCGTGGCTGCGCGGTTCAGGCGCGCGGTCGGGTGACCCGGGGCGAGCGCCAGCGCGCGTTCGAGGTGGAAGAGCGCCTCCGTGAGCGCCCGCGCCTGCAGGAGCCCCGCACCCAGGTTGGCCGTGAAGTTCGCGTCGTCGGGACGCTCGGCCAGCGCGGCCCGGTAGTGCGCGATCGCCTCGGCGCTGCGCTGGCGTGCGACGAGCGCATTGCCGAGGTCGTTGTGCGCATCGGGGTGCCGGGGATCGAGCACGAGCGCGCGCTCGAACGACGCGATCGCCTCGTCGGAGCGTCCCAGCGCCGCGAGCGCGAGCCCGCGGCTGACGAACGCGTCGACCAGCTGCGGGGCCCGCGCGAGGACGCCGTCGCAGAGGGCGAGCGCGCGCGCCGGATTCCCCGTCTCTCGAAGCGCGTCCGCGAGGCGCAGCGTCGCCTGGGGGAAGTCCGGTCGCTCGGCGACTGCGCGCTCGAGCTCCGGGAGCGCCTCGCGCGGGCGCCCGCGCTCGAGCAGCTCCGAACCGACGCTGAAATGTGTCAGCGCGACATCGGAGGTCCCGACCTCCGGTCCGTGCACGAAGAGCGCCGCGAGCGCGCCTGCGGCGCAGAGCGCGGCCAGCCGTCGGCGCTCTCTGGCGCGCAGCGCGTCGGCCACCGCGATGCCACCCGCCGCGGCGAAGAGCATCAGGAACGGAACGATCGTGAAGCGGTAGCGGGCGAAGACGAAGAACAGGCTCACGCTGCCCGCCAGGAGCAGGATCGCCGTCCACAGCACCCAGAGTCGGCGCGCGTCGGCCCGAGTCGCGACGACTCCGATCGCCGCGAGCGGCGCGAGCAGTCCGAAGCCGAAGAGCCACTGCAGCGCGCGCAGCAGCGCCGACCGGCCCGCGTAGGCCTCGATGCCCTCGGTGTCCGGAAGCTCGCGCGCGTTCCAGACCAGCATCCACTTGTGCGCGAGCAGGCGAAGCCAGGCGCCCGGCTCGGCGCGTGCGAAGCCGAACGCGCGGTCGCGCCAGTAGTCGGAGACCTCACCCGGCGACAGGGAGCGGCCGAGCGCCTGCTCGGCCAGGGCGCGCGCGTCGTCACGCTCGAAGCGCGCGCTGCCGCGGCCCGGAACGAGCGGCTGGTAACGCCCGCTCGCACCGGGATGGTTCCCGATCCACAGGTTCGGACCGAGCTGCGAGGTCGTGACGAGGAAGCGGCCGCCGATCGCCTGATTGCGCAGGCCGACCGGCAGAAGCGGCAGCGCGAGACCGAGCGCGAGCAGCGCCAGCGCGAGCACGCGACGCGGCGCGGGGCGTGGCGGCCCGGCGACACTGACGAATGCGGCGGCGAGCGGCGCCAGCACGAGCGCGTTCTCGCGCAGCAGTGCCAGAAGCCCCAGCACGACCCCCGCGCCGAACGCGAGCCACGGCCGGTCGCGATCGGCGAGCACGGAGAACGCGAGCAGGAGCAGTGCAGTGAAGAAACCGTCGAGCGCCGCCTTCTGGATCAGCCCGTCGAAGAACACCGCGGGTGCGTAGAGCGCCAGCCCCACGCCGGCCAGGATCCCCGTCCGACGCTCGAAGAATCGCGCGCCCGACGCGGCGAGAATCGCGCACGCGCTGGCGCCGAGAAACGCCTGCACGAGGCGCGGGCTCCAAGGTCCGTCACCGAAGAGCGTATGCAGCACGCCCAGAAAGTACGGATAGAGAGGCGCCTGGTAGAAGACCTCGCGCCCGAGCCAGTCACCTGCCGCGAGCGCACTCGCCCAGTCGAGGTATGCGCGCGCGTCACCGATCGGCGTCGTGAAGAGCGGCGTGTCGTGCCAGCTCCACAGGTAGGCGAGCCGGACGGCGAAGGCGAGTGCGAAGATCCCCGTGAAGGGCGCCAGACGGCGGAATCGACCCGGGCTCGGCATGCACGCGCCAAGATAGGCCGGCCGGCCCGCTGTGCTACGCTGCGCGGCAGGCCATGAGCGAGCCCGCCCCCCAGAACGAGCTGACGGTGCTCACCGACACCCGCGCACGGCCGCTGCGCGACCTGCGCATCTCGGTCACCGACCGCTGCAACTTCCGCTGTCCGTACTGCATGCCCGCCGAGATCTTCGGCGACCGCTACGAGTTCCTGCCCAAGCCGGAGATCCTGTCGTTCGAGGAGATCGAGCGGCTGACGCGTATCTTCCTGCGCCTCGGCGTGCGCAAGCTGCGCATCACCGGGGGCGAGCCGCTCGTGCGTGCGCAGGTTCCGGATCTGATCCGGCGGCTGGCGGCGCTGCCGGGCGCCGACGATCTGGCGTTGACGACGAACGGCTACCTGCTCGCCGACCTCGCGGAGCCGCTGGCCAAGGCCGGTTTGAGGCGCGTGACGGTCAGCCTCGACAGCCTGGACGATGCAGTCTTCCGCAAGATGAACGGTCGCGGGCTCGCGCTCGAACGCGTGCTCGAGGGACTCGACGTCGCCGAGCGGGCAGGCCTCGCACCGATCAAGCTCAACTGCGTCGTACAGCGGGGCGTCAACGATCACACCCTCGTCGACCTCGTGCGGCGGTTCCGCGGCACGAAGCACGTCGTCCGCTTCATCGAATTCATGGACGTCGGCACACTGAACCGCTGGGATCTCACGCAGGTCGTGCCCGCCCGCGAGATCCGCGACCGGATCGCCGCAGAGTTCCCGCTCGTCCCGCTCGAGCCGAACTACCGCGGAGAGGTCGCCGTCCGCTACGGCTTCGCGGACGCGCGCGGCGAGATCGGCATCATCGCGTCGGTCACGCAGCCCTTCTGCGGCGACTGCACCCGCGCGCGCCTCTCGGCCGACGGCCGGCTCGTGACCTGCCTGTTCGCGGCCGACGGGACGGATCTGAAGGAGCCGCTGCGCGCGGGGGCGAGCGACGCGGAGCTCGAGGCGATCGTCGCGCGCGTCTGGAGCGGGCGCGCGGATCGCTACTCCGAGGAACGCGCCGAGCCGACGCGCGGGCGCGCGAAGATCCAGATGTACCAGATCGGCGGCTGAGCGCGCCGCCGTGAATCCGCGGGTGCTCGAAGTCGCGCGGGCCGTCGCCGAGGCGGGAGGCCGCGCGCTTCTCGTCGGAGGCTACGTCCGCGACCGCCTGCGCGGCGTCGAGGCCACCGACCTCGACGTCGAGGTCTACGGACTCGAGCTCGCGGCGCTCGAACGCGTGCTCTCGCGCTTCGGCGAGGTGATCGCGGTCGGCCGCGCCTTCGGCGTCCTGCAGGTGAAGGGGCTCCCGATCGACTTTTCCCTTCCCCGTCTGGACTCGAAGACCGGCGCGGGTCACAAGGGCTTCGAGGTGCGCTGCGATCCGGGACTGGACTTCGCGACCGCGTCGCGTCGCCGCGACCTCACGATCAACAGCCTGGGCCTCGACCCGCTGACCGGCGACCGTCTCGATCCGCACGGCGGCGCGCGCGACCTGGCGGCGGGCGTGCTGCGCGCGACGGACCCCGCGCACTTCGGCGAGGATCCGCTGCGCGGCCTGCGCGTGGCTCAATTCGCCGCCCGCTTCGAGATGCGCGCCGACGACACACTTCTGCGTCTGTGCGCCGGGCTCGACCTGGCCGAGCTCTCGCCCGAACGCGTGCTCGAGGAGTGGCGCAAGCTCCTGGGCAAGGGCGTGCGCCCCTCGCTCGGAACCGAGATCCTCCGCGCGACGGGCCTGCTGCGCTTCTTCCCCGAGCTCGCTGCGCTCGTCGACGTCCCTCAGGACCCCGAGTGGCACCCCGAGGGTGACTGCTGGGTGCACAACCAGATGGTGATCGACGAGGCGGCGCGACTGCGCGACGGCGGACCGGACGACGAGGCGTTGATGTTCGGCGCACTCCTTCACGACGTGGGCAAGCCGGCGACCACGACGAACGAGGGCGGTCGCGTGCGCTCGCCGAATCACGACGTGCGCGGTGTGGCGCTCGCCGCCGCCTTCCTCGAACGCATGCGCGCGCCCAACGAGCTCGTCTCCCGGGTCGGCGCACTCGTCGAGCATCACCTCGCGCCGGCGCTGTTCATCAAGAACGGCGCGACCGCGAAGGGCTATCGCCGTCTCGCGCGCAAGCTCGGGGCGGCCGGCGTCTCCGCGGAGCTGCTCGCCCGGGTCGCCCGCTCCGACCACTTCGGGCGCACGACGCCCGACGCGCTCGCGCGCGAGTTTCCGGCGGGAGACGAATTCCTGGCACGGGTGCGTGAGCTCCAGGTCGCGCGCGAAGCGCCGCGCGACGTCGTCCTGGGCCGGCACCTGATCGCGCGCGGCCTGCGTCCGGGACCCGCGTTCGGCGCCATCCTCGAGCGCTGCCGCGAGGTCCAGGACGAAACCGGATCGACCGACGCCGAGGAGATCCTGGCGCGGGTCCTCGCCGAGTCCGCGCCCTAGAACCGGACCGCCGCTAGATCCGCCCCTTGCTCTCGATCTCGGCGTGACAGTCGAAGCAGACGGGGATCGCGTTGT
>CAZMKX010000261.1:0-5749 GCA_964566375.1 uncultured Myxococcales bacterium | reverse complement strand
GAGACGTCGACCGTGCGCGCGTGCGGGACGAGCTCGAGAAACTCGCGCGCGGCGGATTCGCTGACCAGCTCGCTCATGCGGCCGCGCACGAGCAGCGTTGGCACGCGCACGTTGCGCGCCGCCGCGGCCAGGCGCTCGAAGATGATCTCGGCGGGCGGACGCGCCGCGCGATTCATGAAGCGCGGATCCCAGTGCCAGCGCCAGCGGCCGTCCTCGCCGAGGCGCAGGTTCTTCTCGAGCCCCGCGAGATTGCGCTGCCGCACGCGTTGCGGCTGATAGGCGGCGACCGCGTCCGCGGCCTCGTCGAGCGTGGCGAAGCCGTGCTCGAGATTCTCGCTCATGAAATCCATGATCCGCTGCACGCCCGTCTGCTCCATGCGCGGCGTCACGTCGACCAGAACGATGGCGCTGCACACGTCGCGCTCCGATTCGCCCTGCGCGACGAGCGACGCGATCCCACCCAGCGACGCGCCGACGAACACGGGGCGCTCGGCGAACGTCGCCGCGACGTCGCTGAGGTCGGCGGCGAAGGCGTCGTAGGGATACGCGCCGTCCGGCGACCACTCGCTCTCGCCGTGCCCGCGCAGATCGATCGCGAGCGCGTACCAGCCGCGCCGCGCGAGCGCGGCAGCTGCGCCACCCCAGGCATGACGCGTCTGGCCTCCACCGTGCGCGAGGATCACCGGCCGCGCGGCGGGATCGCCGTACGCGTCCGCGACCAGCGCGAGGCCCGCGCGCGAGCGGAAGGTGCGCCGCTCGGGCTTCATTCGTCCCGCCAGCGGTCGGCCGCGTCGAAGCCCGCGCGGATCGCGGCCGCGCGCCGCTCGAAGAAGGCGCGCGACTCCGGGTGGGTGAAGACGTACAGCTCGTCGTTCTGCACGGCGCTGCGCACGCGCCGCCCGACCACGAGCGGGTCCATGGCGGCCGCGATCACGGCGGCGCCGCCCTCGGCGGCAAAGCCGCGCGGCGTCGACTCGCCGAGGTCCGTCGGGCGATTGCGCTCGCTCTCCATGATCCGCGTGCGAACGCTGCCGGGACACACCACCGAGACCCCCAGGCCCCAGGCGGCGCCTTCGAACCGCAGCGTCTCGGAGATCGCGACGACCGCGTACTTCGTCGCGTTGTAGATCCCGATTCCGGGCATCGCGTAGAGTCCGGCCACCGACGCGGTGTTCACCACGTGCTTCTCGCCGGGCTGGGCCTTCATGCGCGGCAGGAACGCTTGCAGCCCGTTCGCGACGCCCTCGAGGTTCACGGAGAGCAGCCAGCGCCAGTCGGCCTCGCGCATCTCCTCGAGGGCCCCGAAGACGGCGACGCCCGCGTTGTTGCAGAGCACGTGCGCGGCGCCGAGCTCGCCGAAGACGCGCTCGGCGAGTGCCTCGACCGATGCGAGCCGTGCGACGTCGGTTGGCACCGCCAGCGCGCGCACGCCGCGCGCGCGCACCTCGTCGGCGACCTTCTCCGCCGCGCCGAGCTCCACGTCGGCAATCGCGACGTGCATGCCCGCGTCCGCGAACGCAAGCACCATTCCGCGGCCGATTCCGCTCGCACCGCCCGTCACCACGGCCACTTTGCCCGTCAGCTCGCGCATCGACGCCTCCCGCCCGCAAGCACGCGAGCCGGCCGATTTTCGCACATACTGGCGGCGCGAATGGCCCACGAGACTCCCCCCAGGCGCACGCTCGCGATGGTGCTCACCGCTCCGCGCGCGCTCGAGCCGCGCGACCTGCCGGTTCCCGAGATCGACGCCGACAGCGCGCTGCTGCGCGTCGAGGCGTGCGGGATCTGCGGCAGCGACTACGAGCAGTTCGAGGGCGTGCTGCGCACGCCGGTGCCCGTGATCCCCGGCCACGAGCCGCTCGGCCGGATCGCCGCGATCGGCGACCGCGCGGCGCGGCGCTGGGGCGTCGACGTGGGAGATCGCGTCGCGGTCGAGAACATGATCTCGTGCCGCTTCTGCGCGCCGTGCCTCTCCGGGCGCTCCCACCTGTGCGAGAAGCGCCTGATCTACTCCTACGTTCCGCTCTCCGAGGCGCCCGGGCTGTACGGCGCGTACGCAGAGTACATGTGGCTGCATCCGAACAGCGTGCTTCACAAGGTCGACGCGACGCTGCCTGCCTCGCTCGCCGTGATGTTCAATCCGCTCGGCGCGGGCTTCCGCTGGGCGGTCGAGATCCCGCAGACGAAGCCCGGAGACACGGTCGTGATCCTCGGGCCGGGCCAGCGGGGACTCGCGAGCGTGCTTGCCTGTCGGGCGGTGGGCGTGGGCACGATCATCGTCACCGGCCTCGAAGCGGACGCGCGCAAGCTCACGCTCGCGCGCGAGTTCGGCGCCGACCACACGATCGACGTGCAGAACCAGGACGCACGCCGCCGCATCCGCGAGCTCACCAACGGCCGCGGCGCGGACGTGGTGGTGGACGTCTCGTCCTATGCCGTCGAGCCGGTGGCCGCCGCGCTCGACTACGTTGCGCCCGGCGGCGCGGTCGTGCTCGCCGGGGTGAAAGGCTTCAAGCCGATTCCGGGTTTCGTCTCGGACAAGATCGTGATGAAGGAGCTGCGCGTGTCCGGCGCGATCGGCGTGACCTCCTCCGCCTACCGCGCGGCGATCCGGTTGATCGAGTCGCGCAAGTCGGCGATCGAGCGGATGCATACGCACGACTTCGGCCTGCGCGAGGCCGAGCACGCCATCCATCTGCTCGCGCGCGAGATCCCCGGACAGGAGTCGATCCACTCCTGCCTCGTGCCGGGTCGCGACTAGCCGAAGCGCGGCCCGTCGCGCTCGAGCCAGACCTGCGCGCCGGGCGGGACGCCGCGCTTCTCGCGCCAGCGCGCGTACGCTTCGGCGAAGAGCCGACCCAGCGCGGTCGCGGGCTCGGCGTCGTCGATGTACTCGCGGTGGATTCCGTGCCAGTGGTTGCGCGCGCCGAGCTCCGCGAGCAGCGGCCAGAGTCCCCATTGCAGGCGGTTCAGGAACACGAAGTCGCGCGGCATGTTGCTCTGCTTCGGGATCTCGCCGTACTTCGGATCGTTGCGGTCGAGAACGTGCGCGAGCGAGCTCGACGTGTACTCGGGCGTGAACGTGAACTCGCGGTCGTAGCGGAAGGGCTCGTAGAAGAAGCCCATGTACTCGTAGTAGAGCTCGGTCGAGACGGGCGCGTCGTCGCGGATGAAGCCGAACGCGACGAGCTGGCGGCGGAATCCCGCGAGGTCGCCGGCGAGGTGGTACTGGTGGATCGCGCGCATTCCGCGCGCGGTCGCCTCGTCGAAGTACTTCACGCAGCCGAAGTCGAGGAAGCTGACGCCGCCGTCCTCGTGAAACCGGTAGTTTCCCGGGTGCGGATCTCCGTTGAAGGCGCGGTGCCGGAACATCGAGCCCCAGACGAAGCGGTACAGGACCTCGGCCGCGCGCTGGCGGACTGCGTCCGGCTGCGCGCGCAGCCAGGTGAAGTCGTGCCCGCCCACGAGCCCGCTCGTCAGCACGCGCGCGGTGGAGTGGCTCGCGATCACCGGCGGAATTCGGATCAACGGGTGATCGGCCCAGAGCTCGGCGAAGGCGCGCTGGTTCCGCGCCTCGTTCGCGTAGTCGAGCTCCTCGCCGATGCGCGCGCGCAGCTCGTCGACGACCGGACCCGGGTCGAGGTTCCGGTACAGCGCGCCGACCATTCCGTAGAGCCAGCCCGCGTTGTCGAGGTCGGCGCGGATCGCCTCGTCGATGCCCGGGTACTGCACCTTCACCGCGACCTCGCGGCCGTCGTGGAGCACGCCGCGGTGGACCTGGCCGATGCTCGCCGCAGCCAGCGGCGCCGGGTCGAGTGAGCGGAAGAGCGCCTCGACGGGCGCGTCGAGCTCGCGCTCGAGCTCCACGCGGATTGCGGAGAAGTCGACCGGTGGCGCCGACGTCTGAAGCCGGGCGAGGAGCGCGCGGTACTCGGGCGGCAGATCGGTCGAGACGTAGCTCGCGATCTGGCCGAGCTTCATGATCGCGCCCTTGAGCTGGCCCATCGTTGCAAGCACGCGCTTCGCGCTCTCGGCGTGATACGCGTCGAGCAGCGCCTTGCGCCGCGCCTTGCGCACGAACAGGCCACGCAGCTTCGCGAGCGCGAACCCCGCGCCGAGCTTCGAGCCGAGTCCGCCGAGCGCACGCAGGCGGCCGAACGCGCTCCGGGTCGGGCCCTGGGTCTGATCCATCGTCGAGCGGCTCGTCAGTTCTCGGGGTAGCGCCGCAGGACTTCGTCGCGCAGGCTCGTCAGCAGCAGCTCGAGCGAACGCTCGCGAAGCATGCGCTCGACGAACTCGGGAACGGCGCGGCCGGCGCTCATGCGCGCATCGTAGCGGACGAGCGTCGTCTCCCCGTTCTCGAGCGAGACCAGCGCCCACGCTCCCTCGCTCGAGGCGATGTCGTGCTGCACCGACTCGTCGAGTCGCCACGTCAGGCGGCCCTTGCCCGCATCGAGCTCGTAGATCGTGGTGTGGGCGAGCGGGACGAGCAGGATCCGGTAGCGCTGCTCGACCCAGAGCTGCACCCCGACCCGCCGCTCGACGTGCGTGCCGCGGATGTGCGGCATGAAGTCGGGCCAGCGCTCGAAGTCCGTGAGCACGCTCCAAACCTGGCGCGGGGAGCGCTTGATCAGCCCGTCGGCGCGGGTCTCGGCCGAGAGCCCGCTCGCGCTCGCTTCCCGCGCGCCGGCGTGTCGCAGAACGGCGCCGCCCTCGAGCGCGACCCAGTCCTCGTTCGAGAAGAGCGCGTGCGAATCGAACGCGGGCGCGCGGCAGCTGACGCATGCTGCGGCGCCGACGGGCGGAGTCGTGTCCACCGGGGCGAGCGCGGCGGAGCAAGCGGCCACGAAGAGGAGCGCCTTGGCCAGCACACCTCGCAGTGTACCTCAGCCGATGCGCTGCACCGCGCGCAAGAGCGCGTGCATCGACCCGTCGCGCACGCCGAGGCGGTCGAGCTCCGCAACGGTCCGCTCGAGGTAGTCGCGGCACGATCCCAGCGGCCCATGCGCGCGCGCCATCAGACGCGCCGTCTCGTCGAGCGGAAGCCGGCCCGCATAGCGCCGGCTGGCCCGGTTCGCCGTGAAGGTGACGGCTTCGATCTCGCCCGCATCCGTGCGAAGTCGCAGCCATCGCGGGGTATAGGCGCCGGTGATCATCTCGCGATTCCAGAGGATCCCGAGCTCGCTCTCGACCTGCTCCGCAGCGATCCGCAGCGCCAGTCCGGCGCAGGAGCCACCGCGTTCGAGCGCGAGCGTCAGCCCGGGATTCTCGGGACTGCCCCGGCCGAAGGTGTTCCGGAGACAGAAGCTCCGGTGCCAGCCGCCTGCGCGGGCGGGGCGGATCTCGACGTGGTGGAAGGCCGGATTCCACATCAGCGAGCCGTAGCCGAACACCCAGACGTCGCGGCCCGCGGGCACACGCTCGAGCGTCGCACGCAGAGACGCCGCGCGCTCTTCCTGCGGGACGACGTCGTGGCCGAGCGCGCGGAAGGCTTCGAGAAGCCGGGCGGAGACCTCGGGCAGCAGGAGCTCGCGCCGCAACGCCATCGCTCAGCTCGGGCCCGCCAGTCGCTCGACGGCGAGAATCAGCGCCTGCGTCCCGCTCCGGCCGTGGCCGAGCGCCGCGACCTCGCGGTAGAGCCGCTCCGCCAGCTCGAGGCCGGGCAGGGCGAGCCCCATTCGCCTGCCCTCGCGAAGCGCGATGCCCATGTCCTTCAAGAAGTGCTCGACGTAGAAGCCGGGCGCGAAGT
>CAZMKX010000260.1:3073-5749 GCA_964566375.1 uncultured Myxococcales bacterium | reverse complement strand
CTCGGCCCGACGATCGTGTTCGACCAGGAGCGCTGCATCCTGTGCCGGCGCTGCGTGCGCTTCTGCCGCGAGATCCCGAAGACCGGCGAGCTCGGCGTCTTCAACCGCGGCGACGAGTCGCTGCTCGAGCTCTTCCCCGGCAGCGAGCTCGACAATCCCTATTCGATGAACGTGGCCGACATCTGCCCCGTCGGCGCGCTCACGACGCGCGACTTCCGCTTCAAGATCCGCGTCTGGTTCACGGACGACGTCGAAAGCGTCTGCAACCAGTGCTCGCGCGGCTGCAACATCGTCGCCTCGCGTTCGAACAACAAGATCTACCGCTTCGTCCCGCGCCGGAACGACGCCGTGAACGACACCTGGATGTGCGACCACGGCCGCATGTCGTACAAGCTGAACGCGCAGGGGCGTCTCGCCGCGCCGCGCGTCGAGGGGCGCGAGGTCTCCTACACCGACGCCGTGAAGCGCGCCGCGGAGCTCGTGCACGCAACGCTCGACGCGCGCGGCAGGATCGTCGGCGTGGCGTCGCCGTTCGCGGCGATGGCGGACCTCGAGGCGTTCCGCGATCTGCTCGCGCGGCTCGGAACGGGCCCCGCGCGGTTCTCGGTTCCGCGCGGCGAGTCCGACGCGATCCTGATCGAGGCCGAGAAGGCGCCCAACGCGGCCGGCTGCCGCGCGCTCGGCATGATCGAGTCGAACGAACAGCTCGGCCGCGCCGACCTCGCGCTCGTGCTCGGGCACACCCTCACCGCCGAGGTCTTCGGCGACGTCGGCAACGTGGTCCTGATCGACTCGCACGAGTCCGCGCTCTCCGCGCGCGCCACCGTCGCGCTGCCCGCGCGCACCTTCCTCGAAAAGTCGGGCGCGTTCACGAACTCGCGTGGGCACGTGCAGCGCTTCTCCGCCGTGGTCGAGCCCGCGTTCGAGGCCTGGTCCGAGGCGGACGCGCTCGCGCAGATCGCGGCCGCCGCGGGAATCTCCTAGATGGCGACGTCCACCGTCTTCGTCGCGCTCTTCCTGTTCGCGCTCGTGCTGCTGGTCTTTTCGCCGATCATGACCTGGGTCGAGCGCAAGCAGAGCGCCCTGATGCAGGACCGCATCGGCGCGAACCGCGCCAGCATCCTGGGCATCAAGGCGCTCGGCCTGATCCATCCGCTCGCCGACGTGATCAAGATGATCACGAAGGAAGACACGATCCCGACGGGCGCGCACAAGCTGCTGCACCTGGTCAGCCCGTTCATCGCCGTCGTGCCCGCGATCATCAGCTTCGCGGTGATTCCCTACGGCGGCGTGTACGAGATGTGGGGCACGCGCGTCTCGCTGACCGTCGCGGATCTCGACTACGGCGTGCTCTACGTGTTCGCGGTCGGCTCGATCGCGACCTACGGCTCGATGCTCGCGGGCTGGGCGGGCAACAACAACTGGGGAATGCTCGGCTCGATCCGCGTCTCGGCGCAGATGATCTCGTACGAGGTCGCGCTCGGCATCACCGTCGTCGGGCTGTTCATGATCTTCGGCACGCTGAAGATGAGCGAGATGGGCGTGATGCAGCAGGAGACGTTCCGGCTGTTCGGCTTCCTCGAGCACTTCGGCTGGGTCGCGGCGGGCACGACGTGGATCGAGTGGATCACGATCCCGATGTGGGGGATCGTCCTGCAGCCGTTGCCGTTCTTCATGTTCCTGACCGCGCTCATGGCCGAGAACAAGCGCGCGCCGTTCGACACGCCCGAGGGCGAGTCCGAGATCGTCGCCGGCTACTTCATCGAGTACTCGGGCATGAAGTTCGGCCTGTACATGATGGGCGAGTGGATCGAGGTCGTCGTGATCTCGGCGTTGCTCACGGCCATGTTCCTGGGCGGCTGGTCGATCCCCTGGCTGCCCGAAGCGGACATCATCGCGTTCCTCACGCCGCTCGTCGGCGACAACATGGCGAACGTCGCCGCGATGGTGCTCGCCGTGCACGTGTTCCTGATCAAGGTGATCGCGCTGATCTGGTTCCAGATGCTGATCCGCTGGAGCATGCCGCGCTTCCGCTACGACCAGGTGATGAACCTGGGCTGGAAGATCCTGCTGCCGCTGTCGCTCGCGAACATCGTGATCACGGCGCTCGGCATCCTGATCGTGCAGGAGGTCACGCGCTGATGCGTACGGCGCTGTTCTGGATCTTCTCGGTGCTCGCGATCGCCTCGTCGCTCGGGGTGATCGCGAGCCTGCGCAGCCCGATCAACTCGGCGCTGAACCTGGTCGTGTCGATGCTCGCGCTCGCGGGGCTCTACATCCTGCTCGAGGCGCAATTCGTCGGCCTGATCCAGGTGATGGTCTACGCTGGCGCGATCGTCGTGCTCTTCCTGTTCGTGATCATGCTGCTCAACCTGCGGGGCAGCGGAACGCCGGGGGCGGAGATGCAGCCGATCGCGAAGGCCGCCGGCGCGCTGATCGCGGGTGCGGCCACGCTCTGGCTGGTGCGCACGCTCTCCGCCGGGCGCGCGCCGTGGCCGGACGTGGAGCCGGATTTCGGCACCTCGCGCGCGATCGGCGAGGCGCTCTACACGGACTACGTGCTGTCGGTGCAGGTCGCGGGCGTGCTCCTGCTCGCGGGGGTCGTCGCCGCGGTCGTTCTCGCGAAGAAGAAGGTGGACTGATGGGCGACATCTCGCCGTTCCACTTCCAGGTCGT
>CAZMKX010000260.1:1678-2973 GCA_964566375.1 uncultured Myxococcales bacterium | reverse complement strand
CACGTCTACGCGGTCGGCTACATGGACGACGACCACCGCGAGGACCGCGGCTTCCAGCGCTTCTTCGCCTACCTGAACCTGTTCACCTTCTCGATGCTGATGCTGATCCTGGGCGACAACCTGCTGGTGATGTTCGTCGGCTGGGAAGGCGTCGGCGTCTGCTCCTATCTCCTGATCGGATTCTGGTACCTCGACGACCACAACGCGAAGTGCGGCCAGAAGGCGTTCGTGGTGAACCGGATCGGCGACTTCGGCTTCCTGCTCGGAATCTTCCTCCTGTTCTGGTCGTTCGCGCAGGCGGGCGTCGCGACGGTCGAGTTCCGCGAGATGGCCGCGAACGTCGGCCTGCTCGCGGGCCAGACCGTGACGCTGCCGGGCGCGCTCTCGTTCCTGCCGGCGTTCCCGCAGTGGGGTCTGCTCACGCTCGCGTGCCTGTGCCTGTTCATCGGCGCGTGCGGAAAGTCGGCCCAGATCCCGCTCTACGTCTGGCTTCCCGACGCGATGGCCGGCCCGACGCCCGTCTCGGCACTGATCCATGCCGCGACGATGGTGACGGCCGGCGTGTACATGGTCTGCCGCATGTCGTTCGCGTACTCGCTCGCGCCCGGTGCCCAGGCGACGGTGGCCTGGGTCGGCGGCCTCACGGCCTTCTTCGCCGCGACGATCGGCCTGGCGCAGACCGACATCAAGAAGGTGCTCGCGTACTCGACCGTGAGCCAGCTCGGCTACATGTTCCTGGCCGCGGGCGTCGCGGCATACAGCGGCGCGATCTTTCACGTGATGACCCACGCGTTCTTCAAGGCGCTGCTGTTCCTGGGCGCGGGCTCGGTGATCCTGGGCATGCACCACGAGCAGGACATCACGAAGATGGGCGGGCTGCGCACGCGCATGCCCGTCACCTGGTTCACGTTCCTGGTGGGCGTGCTCGCGATCGCGGGCGTGCCGCCGCTCTCGGGCTTCTTCTCGAAGGACGAGATCCTGCTCGCGACGAACCAGGCGCACGACATCGCCGGGCACCAGACGCTCTGGCTCCTGGGCCTCGCGACTGCGTTCATGACCGCGTTCTACATGTTCCGGCTCTACTACCTGGTGTTCACGGGAACGAGCCGCGCGGACCACCACACGCAAGAGCACATCCACGAGTCGACGAAGTGGATCCTGGTGCCGCTGGTGGTGCTCGCGGTGCTTTCCGTGATCGGTGGCTTCTTCGGCCTGCCCGACGCGTACGGGGAGCTCTTCGGCGTCGAGAAGTCGAACAGCCTGCACCACTTCCTGCAGCCGGTCGTGAACGCGCC
>CAZMKX010000260.1:0-1578 GCA_964566375.1 uncultured Myxococcales bacterium | reverse complement strand
GGCGGCGCGCTCCTGGTCGCGTGGCTGGTGCGGGGAGCTTGATGGGATTCTCGCTCGACACGCTTCTCTCCGAGCACCTGCTCAGCGTCATCACGTTCCTGCCGCTCGTGACGGTGCTCGCGCTCGCGCTCGCGGACGGAGTCTTCCGCCTGCCGGACGCCGTCTGGAAGGTGACCGCGCTCGTCTCGTCGCTCGTCGGTCTGGCGCTCACGCTGATGCTCTGGCAGCGCTTCGACCCCGCCTCGAGCGGAATGCAGCTGGTCGAGCACGTGGCGTGGATCCCCGCCTACGGCATCCACTACTCCCTCGGCATCGACGGCATCGCGCTGCTGCTCGTCGCGCTGACGAGCTTCCTCCTGCCGGTCGTGCTGCTCGCGTCGTGGACGGACATCCACGAGCGCGTGCGCGGCTACGTGTTCTTCATGCTGGCGCTTCAGACCGGCATGCTCGGCGCGTTCCTCGCGCTGAACCTGTTCCTCTTCTACGTGTTCTGGGAGCTGATGCTGATCCCGATGTACTTCATCATCGGGATCTGGGGTGGGCCCCGGCGCATCTACGCCACGATCAAGTTCTTCATCTACACGATGGTCGGCAGCCTGCTCATGCTGGTCGGAATCATCGTGCTCGCGTGGCTGCACCACGGCCAGTTCGGCGCGCTGAGCTTCGAGTACTACGGCTCGAACGGCGGAACCGGAATCCTCGACCTGTCGATTCCCGCCGCGGGCGGCGTGTGGTGGCAGCGACAGGGCTTCCTGTTCGCGGTGTTCGCGCTCGCGTTCGCGATCAAGGTGCCGATGTTCCCGTTCCACACCTGGCTTCCCGACGCGCACGTCGAGGCGCCGACGCCCGGCTCGGCCGTGCTCGCGGGCGTGCTGCTGAAGCTCGGCACCTTCGGCCTCGTTCGCTACGCGCTACCGCTCTTTCCGCAGGCCGCGCTCGAGTTCGCGCCGTGGATCGTCGCGCTCGCGGTGATCGGCATCGTCTACGGCGCGCTCGTCGCGTGGGTGCAGAGCGATCTCAAGAAGCTGGTCGCGTACTCGTCGGTCTCGCACATGGGCTTCATCGTGCTGGGCCTCTTCGCCCTGAACCCGCAGGGCGTCTCGGGCGCGGTCCTGCAGATGGTCAACCACGGCGTTTCGACGGGAGCGCTCTTCATCCTCGTCGGCATGATCTACGAGCGCCGCCACGTTCGCGATCTGGCGGCGTTCGGCGGGCTCGCGAAGGCGATGCCGATCTTCGCGGCGTTCTTCGTGATCGCGACGATGAGCTCGGTCGGCCTGCCGGGCCTGAACGGTTTCGTCGGAGAGTTCCTCATCCTGCTCGGCTCGTTCGCGCGCATGCCCTGGATGACGGTGATCGCGACCTCGGGCGTGATCCTGTCCGCGGTCTACATGCTCTGGGCGGTTCGCAAGGTCTTCTTCGGCCCGCTCGCGAACGAGGCGAACCAGGTCCTCTCCGATCTGGGCCTGCGCGAGAAGGTCGTCGCGGTGGCGCTGGTGATTCCGATGGTCTGGATCGGCGTCCACCCGTCGACGTTCATCAACCCGATGGACCGCGCGGTGACGGAGCTGCTCGAGA
>CAZMKX010000259.1:0-5810 GCA_964566375.1 uncultured Myxococcales bacterium | reverse complement strand
GCGTCTTCGGGGCATCGGGCGCGATCCGCCGCGTGAGACCGCGCGCGAAGGCCAGCGCCACGCCGATTCCGGCGGCGGACGAGGTGAAGTTGTGCCAGGCCAGGCCTGACATCTGCGTCAGGTAGCTCATCGTCGACTCACCACCGTACGACTGCCAGTTCGTGTTGCTGGTGAAGCTCGCGGCGGTGTTGAACGCCAGATCCGGGCCGACCGCGGGAAACGCCTGCGGATTCAGCGGCAGCACGTGTTGGGCGCGCTGGATCAGATAGGTGACCAGCATTCCGAGGGCGCTGAAGACGACGAGCGCGAGCGCGTACTCGACCCAGGTCTGCCCGCGTGTGGAGTCGACTCCGCAGGCGCGAAGCGTCACCCGCTCGATGGGACCGAAGACGCGTGGCCATGGCCGTCGCTCGCCCTCGAAGACGCGAAACATGTATGCGCCGAGCGGCTTCGTGAGCGCGAGCACCACGAGCGCGAATGCGAGAATCTGCAGCCAGCCGATGGCCGACATGGTCCGCTCCTAGAAGCGCTCGGGCCGGATCAGGGCGTACACGAGATAGCCCGCGATCAGGACCGACAGGACGAGACCGAGCCCGTAGTCGAGGATCATTCCCCTCCCCTCACATCCGGGCACAGGCACGCACGTAGCTCCACGACAGCGCGAAGAACCCGAGCGTCAGAAGCACGAATACGACATCACTCATCGAAGCCCCCAGCTGCACCTATCGTGCCGTGGCTCGGGAGCTGCAGGCGAGGAATTCGGCGGAGTCGGGTTTGCAGCGTGCAGTTCAGGAGAACGCGCTGTCTTGCGTTCTGCAGCGCGATCGAATGAGCCGGTGGGCGCAGGCGACGCCCGCAGCCTGGCACGCCCGATGCTGTACCGCATGCTTCATGGCCAATGAGACGGATAGCCGCGGACGCGGCGAATCGCGACGGGCCCTGACCTCGATTCTCGTCGCGCTCGGCGTGCTCGGCGGCGTTGCGTTCTGGATCTGGTCGCAGGGGGCCGAGCGGCGCGCCATTCACGATCTGCCCCCGGATGCCCGGAAAGCGGTGTATGCCCGAACGCTCGAGAACGTCCGGTCGGTGTGCAAGACGCCCGACCTGGCGCTCGAGGAATACTGCCGGGAGCAGGCCGCGCTCCTGCTCGAGTTCCCCGAGTGCGACGATCCCTGCCGCGAGCTCGCGTACGGCCGGATCGTGCGGCGCGCCCCGTGAGCGCGCGGCTCGGGATTCGCGCGCGCGTCAGCGCTACGCTCGGGCGAACCAGCGACGGGAAGTGATGAAAACGGAAGCGCGCGTGGGGGCGGGAGCCCTCTCGAAACTGGGCATCGCCGTACCCGAGATCCTCCTGCCTGCGAAGGGCGTCGATCTGTCTCGCTGGGCGGTCGTCGCGTGCGACCAGTACACCTCGCAGCCCGAATACTGGAAGGCGGTGGCCGCGCGAGTGGGTGACGCGCCGTCGGCGCTGCACCTCGTCCTGCCCGAAGTCTGGCTCGGCGCGCCCGACGAGAGCGCGCGCATCGCCGCGATCGGCGCGCGAATGCGCGACTACCTGGCGAAGGGAATCTTCGCTGCGCCGCTGCGCGGCTTCATCGCCGTGGACCGCAGCACGCCGCACGTGGCCACGCGGCGCGGTCTCATGGTCGCGCTCGATCTGGAGCGCTACGACTGGCGCCCCGGTGCACGCGCGCTCGTGCGCGCGACCGAAGCCACCGTCGAAGAGCGGCTGCCGCCGCGCCTGCGCGTGCGCGAGAACGCGCCGCTCGAGCTTCCGCACGTGCTGATGCTGATCGACGATCCCGCGCGAACGGTGGTGGAGCCCGTCTTCGCGACGGCCACACGCGAGACGCCGCTCTACGACGTGACGCTGATGGACGGAGCCGGACGCGTGCGCGGCTACGCCGTGACCGGGCCCGCCGAGATCGCGCGCGTCGAGGGCGCGCTCGGCGCGCTGGCAGCGCCCGAAGTGCAGCGCGCGAAGTACGGCGCGAGCGACGGCGATCCGTTCCTGTACGCCTCGGGCGACGGCAATCACTCGCTCGCCGCGGCGAAGCTGCTCTGGGAGCGCCGCAAGGGCGCGCTTCCTGCAGCGCAGCGCGAGCGCGATCCCGCGCGGTTCGCGCTGGTCGAGCTCGTGAACGTGCACGACCCGGGTCTGCGCTTCGAGCCGATCCACCGCGTGGTCTTCGGCGCCGATCCCGACGCCTTCCTCGCGGACCTGGCGCGCGTGCGCGGCGCCGGACCGGCTCACGCACTGCGCTGGATCGCGGGAACACGCTCCGGTGTCGCGACGCTTCCGACCGACGCGGAGCCGCTCGCGGTCGCGGCGCTGCAGGCCTTCCTCGACGGCTGGCTCGCATCCCATCCGGGCGCGCGCATCGACTACATCCACGGCGACGACGCGCTCGCGCAGCTCGCCGCCGAGCCGCAGCGCATCGGCTTCTTCCTGCCCGCGTTCGAGAAGTCGGCGCTCTTCCCCACCGTCGCGCGCCGCGGCGTGCTGCCGCGCAAGGCCTTCTCGCTGGGCGAGGCGGAGGAGAAGCGCTTCTACCTGGAGGCCCGCCGCATCGTATGATCGGCCGGCTGGATCGTTCCAGCGGAGGCCGACGATGAGCGAGCCGGAGTTCCAGACCATCCGTTGCGAGAGGCCGGCGCCCGGCGTGGCGCGCGTCGTTCTCGCCCGCGTCGACGCGCGGAACGCGCAAGACAAGCAGATGACCTACGAGCTGAACGAGGCCTTCGACCGCGCCGCGCGCGACAACGAGGTGAAGGTGATCGTGCTTTCCGCCGACGGCCCGCACTTCTCGTCGGGGCACGATCTTCGGGACCGCGCGAAGCTCTCCGACTTCGAACCCGTCGGCACCTGGGGCGGCTTCGACCTGCCCGGCGCCGAGGGCCACATGGCCGTCGAGCACGAGATCTACCTGGGCATGTGCTGGCGCTGGCGCAACCTGCCCAAGCCCACGATCGCCCAGGTGCACGGCAAGACGATCGCCGGCGGACTGATGCTGATGTGGGTCTGCGATCTGGTGATCGCGAGCGACGACGCGACGTTCTCCGATCCGGTCGTCGCATTCGGCGTGAACGGCGTCGAGTACTTCGCGCACCCGTGGGAGCTCGGCGTGCGCAAGGCCAAGGAGATGCTGTTCACGGGACAGGCCGTCACGGCCGCCGAAGCGCACGCCCTCGGCATGGTGAACCACGTCGTACCGCGCAACGAGCTCGAGAAGTTCACGCTCGAGCTCGCGATGCGGATCGCGTCGCGGCCGAGCATGGGACTGAAGCTCGCGAAGCAGTCAGTGAACCAGGCGCAGGACGCGCAGGGACTCTGGACCGCGCTGCAGGCCGCGATGTCGCTGCAGCAGCTCGGGCACTCGCACAATGCCCAGGTGCACGGGATGATCGTCGATCCGCGCGGCGCGGAAGTGATCCGGCGCGAAGCCAAGGGCAGCTAGGGAGACCGCGATGAAGCTCGGAGCCTTCATGATGCCGTCGCACCCGCCCGAACGCGGGCTCTACGCCGGCTACCAGTGGGATCTCTCCCAGCTCGAGCGCTTCGACCGGCTCGGGTTCCACGAGGCCTGGATCGGCGAGCACTTCACGGCGCCCTGGGAGCCGAATCCCGCGCCCGATCTCCTGATCGCCCAGGCGCTCCTGCGCACGAAGCGGATCCGGCTCGCGCCCGGCGCGCACCTGCTTCCGTACCACCATCCGATCGAGCTCGCGCACCGGGTCGCCTTCCTCGATCACATCTCCCAGGGACGCACCATGTTCGGCGTCGGCATCAGCGCGCTGCCCAGCGACCTGGCGCTCTTTCATGTCGACGCGGCGGCGGGCCAGAACCGGCGCATGACGCTCGAGTCGCTCGACATCATGCTGCGGCTCTGGAGCGAGGGGCCGATCAAGTACGACGGCGAGTTCTGGTCGGTGCGCCCGCCCGAGACGCCATTCGAGTTCCTGAAGCTGCACCTGAAGCCGTTCCAGAAGCCGCATCCGCCGATCGGGATCGCGGGGCTCTCGCCGGGGTCGGAGACGCTGAAGATCGCCGGCGAGCGCGGCTTCATGCCGCTCTCGGTGTCGCTGAACCTGGCGCACACGGCGTCGCACTGGCACTCCGTCGAGGCCGGCGCTGCGCGCAGCGGACGGACCCCGGATCGCCGCGACTGGCGCCTGGTGAAAGAGGTCTACCTCGCGCGGACGGACGAGGAGGCACGGCGCCGGGTGCGCGAGGGCGCGATGGGCCGCGCGTGGCGCGAGTACCTCCTGCCGTTCTACCTGGGATCCGGAATGCACGCGAGCATCAAGGTCGATCCGGGCCACGCGGATTCGAGCATCGACGTCGACTACCTGCTGAAGCACAGCTGGTTCGTCGGATCGCCGCAGACGGTCGTCGACAAGATCGGCGCGCTGCAGAAGAGCACGGGCGGATTCGGCGGCCTGCTCGCGATGATCTACGACATGAGCGAGGAGGAGGGACACTGGAACGAGTCGCTCGACCTGCTCGTGAACGAGGTCATGCCGCACTTTCCCGACGCCTGAAAAGGTGAACGGCCGACCCCGCGAGGGATCGGCCGTTCCGAACGGGAAGGAAGGGGAACGTTCCGGGAGTGCGCCTCAGCCGCGCTTGCGAACCTGGCTCACGACCAGTGCGCCGCCGATCAACATCATCAGAACCGAGCTCGGCTCGGGGATCGGGCTCGTGCTCGGCGCCGGCAGCGCGCTCGCGAGCTCGTCGATCGTGATTCCGGCCACCGAGAACGCGTCGAAGAATCCGCCATCGGGGACGAAGCGGATCGACGAAGCCCAGCGGTTCACCGACAGGTTCAGCCCACCGGCCGCACTCGCATCCTCGGAGCTGAAGTCGATCGCGAAGCTCGAGCCCACGACCGAGCCGCCTTCCTCGATCTGCACGCGGTAGCGGCCGATTCCCAGGCTCGTGCCGAACAGGTTGCGGATGTCGACGGACGTGACGAAGAGCGGGCGCTCGAAGCTGATCGAGAGCACCTCGCCCGTATCGACCTGGCTGTAGTTGTCGAGCAGGCACGCGACCTCGCCGCCGCGGCAATCGATGCCGAGTCCGTTGCCGGCCTGGTAGGTGAGATCGCTGCCGGTCGGGTCCGCGCTGAAGGTCACGTCCCCGAACGCGGAGCTTCCCGAATAGACGACGGTGTCGGCGTTCCCCGCCGCGATCGCCGAGCCGATCGCGCCGGTCAGGTCGATGGTCGCCGCACGCGCGGAGCCGGCCGCGAGAAGAAGCACACAGGCCAGCGCGCTGCGAAGCACGGATCGCATGGAGAGTCCCTCTGTAGAGATGAACGCGAGCGAGTCGTAGTGATTTTGCTCACATCGGACCAAACGGTCAACCCGCAATTCGCATTGCGGGGCGCGGGCTCGAGCTCGGAAGCGGCCATTTTCTCATCAGAATCGGGATCTTACGATCGGAGATCGCGCCCCGCCGGGGCCTCGAGGGCGGCCACGATTTCTTCGAGCGCCCTGTCGGCTTTCACCCGCATCTCTTCGTCGTTCGCGTCCTGGATGGGATGCGGAACGAAGACGCGGCGCAGACCGTGCATTCCAAGCGCGCGCGCCTGCGTGTCGGCGGCGGTCTCGAACGCGCTCGACGCGACGAAGACGGAGGGCTTTCCCTGAAGCTCGAACCAGGCCGTGTCGTGCACACTGCACGTCGTGCAGGAGCCTCAATCGGCGAGCGCCTCGATCACGAATCCGCACTCCGCGGCGATCTGGCGGCGCAGGTCGAGCGGCGCGGGCTTCGTGAAGGTCGGCTTGCGGTAGCGCCGGAACGCGAC
>CAZMKX010000258.1:0-5851 GCA_964566375.1 uncultured Myxococcales bacterium | reverse complement strand
GCTTCGCGACGACCTCTCGCCCGCGCAGATCCGCGCAGCCTGGGCCTCGATCCGGACGTAGACAGCGCCCGTCGGCGGAGCGATGATCGACGCGTCGATCGGACTCGGGGAGAAGAACGATGGTGTTGCACCGAACGGTGTCGGCCGGGCTCGCGGCGTTGGCTCTGTGTTTCGCGGCCTGCGGCGGCGAGAAGCCGGTGGTCGCTCTGCCGGGCGGCCCGCCGCTGATCGAGCGGCTCGGCGATCATCACAAGCCGATCACCACGACCTCGGTGCTCGCGCAGAAGTACTTCGACCAGGGTCTGCGGCTCAGCTACGCGTTCAACCACCCGGAAGCGATTCGCGCCTTCGAGGCCGCCGAGAAGGTCGACGCCGGGTGCGCGATGTGCGCCTGGGGTGCGGCGCTCGCGCGCGGCCCGAACATCAACGCTCCGATGGACCCGAACGACGTCGCCCCGGCCGTTGCCGCGATCGAGCGCGCGCAGGCGCGCGCAGCCCGCGCCACGACGCAGGAGCAGGCGTACATCGCCGCGCTCGCGCTGCGCTATTCGGCGGCTCCCGACGCGGACCGCGCCGCGCTCGATCGAGCCTACGCCGAGGCCATGCGCGCGCTCGCCAGGCAGTATCCCGACGATCTCGACGCGCAGACGCTCGCCGCGGAAGCGCTGATGGACCTCACGCCGTGGGACTACTGGACGAAGGAGGGCGAGCCGAAGCCTTCGACGCCCGAGATCGTGGCGCTGCTCGAGGGCGTGTTGCAGCGCGACCCCGACCATCCCGGCGCCAACCACTACTACATCCACGCGGTCGAGGCGTCGCGCGATCCTGGCCGCGCGCTCGCGAGCGCGCGCAAGCTCGACACGCTGGCGCCCGCCGCGGGTCATCTCGTGCACATGCCCGCGCACACCTACATGCGTGTGGGGCTCTACTCGGCGGCGTCGAGAGCGAACGCCGGTGGCGCCGAGGCCGACGAGGCCTACCTCGCCTGGTGTCGCTCGGGCGGGCTGTATCCGCTCGCGTACTACCCGCACAATCTGCACTTCCTGTGGGCGTCACAGACGATGGAAGGCCGCAGCGCCGACGCGATCGCGACCGCGCGCAAGCTCCACGCGACGCTCACGCCGGAGGCGGTCGTCGCGTTTCCGCTCGCCGAGGAGCAGGTTCCGGTTCCGTACTACGCCCTACTGCGGTTCGGGCGATGGGAGGAGGTGCTCGCCGAGCCCGCGCCGCTCGAGACGCAACGCTACGCCACCGGGATGTGGCACTACGCGCGCGGCTTCGCGTTCGCCGCCAAGGGGCAGCTCGACGACGCGCGCGCCGAGCGGGCCCAGCTCGACGCGATCGCAGCCGAGCCCGCGATGGCCGCCTTGGTCTTTCCGGCCGGGCCCGCCGCGAAGGTGCTCGAGCTCGCGAGCCAGGTTCTGGCGGCCGAGATCGCCGGGCGCGAGGGAGACGTCGCGAAGGCGTTCGCCGCGCTCGAGAACGCGCGCGGGCTCGACTACGCGCTCAACTACACCGAGCCGCCCACGTGGTACCTGCCCGTGCGGCAGATGCAGGGCGCGCTCCTGCTCTCGACCGGCCGGCCGGCCGAGGCCGAGATCGTCTTTCTCGAAGACCTGCAGGCGCAGCCGGAGAACGGCTGGTCGCTCTACGGGCTCGAGGCGAGCCTGCGCGCACAGGACAAGCCGAGCGACGACGTTCAGAAGCGCCTCGCGACGGCCTGGACCGCGGCCGACGTCAAGCTCGAGGCGCCGCGCTTCTGAGCCAGGCGCGCTGCACGCGCGCGTCGGACGTGAGCTCCGGGTGGAAGGTCGCCGCCCAGACAGGGCCGCGCGCGACGAGCGCGGGCTCGCCCTTCACGCGCGCGAGCACGGTCACGCCCGCGCCCGTGCGCACGATGCGCGGCGCGCGGATCAGAACGCACTCGAGACCGGCCAGCTCGGAGTCCGGATCGTCGGTCTCGGCCCTGCACACGAACGAGTCGAGCTGGGAGCCGTAGGCGTTGCGCTCGACCGCGATGTCGAGCGCGTCGAGCGAGCGCTGCGACGGGCCGACGACCTCGTGCGCAAGCAGGATCGCGCCGGCACAGGTGCCGAGCACGGGCTTTCCCGAGGCCAGGAACGCACGCAGCGCGGGCTCGAGGCCGTCGCGCGCGAGCGCGTGCAGGATCGCGGTGGACTCGCCGCCGGGCAGGACCAGCGCGTCCCGCGCGGCGATCTCGTCGGCGGTTCGCACGAGCGTCGACGCGGCGCCCGCGCGCGCGAGCCCGCGCGCGTGCGCCGCGAAGTCGCCTTGCAGTGCGAGCACGCCGACGTTCACCAGCCTCGCCTCGCCAGGCGCTCGGACTCGGGGATCGACTCCATCGACAGCCCCGGCATCGCGGCGCCGAGCCCGCGCGACGCGTCGAGCACCTCCTTCGGCTCCTGCCAGTGCGTCGTCGCGCGCACGATCGCGCGCGCGCGCGCGACCGGATCGGACGACTTGAAGATGCCCGAGCCGACGAAGACGGCCTGCGCGCCGAGCGACATACACAATGCGGCGTCGGCCGGTGTGGCGATCCCGCCCGCGGCGAAGTTGGGAACCGGCAGCGCGCCGAGCTCGGCCACGCGAAGCACCAGCTCGTAGGGCGCCGCGTACTCCTTCGCGCGCGCCATCAGCTCGTCGCGCGGCGCCTGCGCGAGCGCGCGCATCTCGCGGCCCATGCGCCGCAGGTGGCGGACGGCCTCGACGATGTTGCCGGTGCCCGCCTCGCCCTTCGTCCGGATCATCGCGGCGCCCTCGCCGATCCGGCGCAGCGCCTCGCCCAGGTCGCGCGCCCCGCAGACGAAGGGCGCGCGGAAGGCGCGCTTGTCGACGTGGTGCTCATCGTCAGCCGGCGTCAACACCTCGCTCTCGTCGACGAAGTCGACGCCGAGCGCCTCGAGCAGCCGCGCCTCCTGCGTGTGCCCGATCCGGCACTTCGCCATGACCGGAATCGACACCGCCGCGCGCACGGCCTCGATCACCTCGACCGCGGCCATGCGTGCGACGCCGCCCTCACGCCGGATGTCCGACGGCACGCGTTCGAGCGCCATCACGGCGCACGCGCCCGCGTCCTCGGCGATGCGCGCCTGCTCGGCGTTCGTGACGTCGAGGATCACGCCGCCCTTCAGCATCTCCGCGAGTCCGACCTTCAAGCGATACAGCTCGTCGTTCATCCCGGGTCTCCTTTGATCTGCATGAATTCGCCCGCGTCGTCGACGCGCTGGAAGCCGAACCGGGCGTAGAGCCCGTGTGCATCGCGCGTCCTGAGCAGGAACCGGCGCAGCCCGCGCAGGTCGGGGTGCGCGCGCACGGCCTCGATCAGACGTTTGCCGAGCCCGAGGCCGCGACACTCCTCGATCACGTACACGTCGCACAGCCAGGCGAACGTGACGCGATCGGTGATCACGCGCGCGAAGCCGATCTGTCGCTCGCCGTCGAACAGGCCGAAGCAGAGCGACGTTTCGAGCGACCGCGCCACCCGCTCGCGCGACACGCCCTTCGCCCAGTACGCGCGCGTGAGGAAGGCGTGCACCGCGTCGACGTCGAGGCACGCCGGGTCCGTGCGGATCGAGACGTTCACGTCAGGAGCTCGCCGCGCGCGACGCGGATCACGCGCCCGCCGACCGAGATCTCGGCGCCGTTCGCCGCGTGTCGCGCGCGCACGTGCAGAAGCGAGGGGCGCTGGATCTCGTGGCCCTGCTCGAGCCGCACCTCGAAGTCGCCCGCGCCGAGCACGCGGTGTCGCGCCAGGTACGCGCCGAGCCAGCCCGCCGCGCTCCCGGTCGCGGGATCCTCGGGCACGCCCGCGTCGGGCGCGAAGAGCCGAACGGAGAGGTGGTTCCGCGCGTCGCGCGTCTCGCGCGTGAACGCGTACAGGCTCGCGGGCGCGCCCGAATCGCGGAGGCGCCGGTACGCGGCTCCGTCGATTCCGCAGCGTCGAAGCGCCGCCAGATCGCGGACCGGCACCAGAAGCTGGTTCTCGCCGGTGGTGGCGAGCTCGATCGGCCAGTGCGGATCGAGCCCGTCGCTCGCGATGCCCAGCGCGGCCGCGACCGAAGCGGCGGCGAACGGCGCGGGGGCGAAGCTCGCGCGAGGTGTGACGAGCCAGACGAGACCGTCGGCCGCGAAGCGCACCGGCACGACGCCGACGCCGAGCCGCAGCGAGAGAGAGTCCGCCTCGCCGCCCGGGAGCGCGGCGCGAATCGCGAAGGCGGTGCCGAGCGTGGGGTGACCGGCATAGGGCAGCTCCTTCGCGGGCGTGAAGATGCGCACGTCGAACGCGCCGTCGCGCGCGATCGGGCTCCGAACGAAGGACGTCTCCGACAGGTTCATCTCGCGCGCGATCGCCTGCAGCGTCGCGGTCTCGAGCTGTGCGCCGCCGTGAAACACCGCGAGCGGATTCCCGGCGAGCGGCGACTCGGCGAACACGTCGAGGATCTCGTAGCGCAGGCACCTGGCGTCAGACATGGACCGTCTCCGGCGCGCGCGCGCGCTTCCGGCCGCTCGGCAGCGCCGCACGCGCGACTTCGCCCAGAAGCCGGATTCCGCGTTCGATCTCGGCAACCGGCGTCTGCGCCACTGAAATGCGTAGCGACGCGCTGCGCCGGGCGTCCGGGTAGTAGAGCTCGCCCGGCGCGTACACGACGCCCGCGCGCCGCGCCTCCACGAGGAGCGCGCTGGTGTCGATCCCGCCGGGCAGCGTCACCCAGATCAGGAAGCCGCCGTCGGGGCGCGAGAAGACCGAGCCCTCGGGCAGGTGCTTCGCCAGCGCGCGCTCGGCGCTCGCGAGCCGCGCCTCGAGCTCGATCCGCGTCCGGCGCAGGTGCCGGTCGTAGCTGCCTTCGGCCAGAAAGAGCGCCAGGCCCGCCTGCACGATCGGGCTCGTCGTCAGGTCCATCGTGCGCTTGGCGAGAACCGCCGCGGACGCCATCGCGCGCGGCAGGATCAGCCAACCGACGCGAGCCGCGGGGAAGAGCGACTTCGAAAACGTGCCCAGGTACGCGACGAGACCGCGTCGATCGAGCGCGCGAAGCGGCGGCGCACCGCGGCCGCGCACGCGCAAGTCCTTCTCGAAGTCGTCTTCGAGGATCGGCACCCCGTGGCGGCCCGCGATCTCGAGCAGGCGCTTGCGGTGTGCGAGCTCCGTCGACGTGCCGGTCGGGTTGTGGAAGCTCGGCATGGTGTAGATCAGCCGGACCCCGCCGCGCGCGAGCGTGGCGTCGAGCCGGTCGAGGTCCATCCCGTCGGCCGCGAGCGGAACCGGCGCGGCGCGCACACCCAACGACGCCAGCGTCGCGAACGCCCACGGGTAGGTCGGCGACTCGAGCGCGACCGCGTCGCCCGGATCGCAGAAAAGACGCGCCGCGATCGCGAAGCCTTGCGTCGCGCCGGCCGTGATCACCACTTCGTCGACGTCGGCCTCGATTCCGGAGTGCGCGACACGCTCGACCAGCGTGCGCCGCAGGCCGTCGTGCCCGCGCGGATCGCCGTAGTCGAACAGGGCAGGCCCGGACTTCGCGAGCGCGCGGTTCAGCGCGCGGCGGAAGGGCTCGCTCGGATACAGCGAGGCGTCCGGAACGAGCCGCTCGAAGTGGACCGCACCGGCCGGCGCGGTGTAGTCGACACGCGCGACGGCCGACGCGCGCGCCGCCTCGATCGCGCGCGCGAACACGGGCTCGAAGGGGCGCTCCTCCGCGCTCTCGCCCGCGACACGCGCGCGTGTCGCGCTCGGCGGTCCGAGCACGAACGTGCCGCGTCCGACCGTGGCCTCGGTCAGGCCCAGGATCTCGAGCTCGCGATAGGCCGCGGCGACCGTCTCGCGGTTCAG
>CAZMKX010000257.1:0-5851 GCA_964566375.1 uncultured Myxococcales bacterium | reverse complement strand
CCCGCGCGGGTGACGAAGAGCGCGGGCGGGTTGGCCGCGCCGAAACGCTCGATCGGCTGCGCGAGATCGTCGACCAGGTACACGTCGCGGAGCAGTCGCGCGACGAGCCCCGCGCTGGCCGGCTCCGCGGTCACGTACTCCGCGAGCGGGCGGCCCATGGGCACGAAGCCCGAATCGGAGCCCTCGTGTCCGGCGCGAAGCGGCAGCACCGTCGCGCGGCCGACGCCCTGCTCGCGCAGATGCCGAAGCAGATCGAGCGCCGAATCGGTGCTCTCGACGACCAGGCCCTCGAGCCGGTTCGCCAGCACCGCTTCGACCGCCGTCTCGAGACCGTCGGCGGCGTGGACCGCGGTCGCCAGCAGCCCGCGCACCCGGCCGCGCTCGAGCTCGGGCAGACGCTCGAGCAGCGCCGACGCGCGCAGCGTCTCGCGCTTCTCGATCTCGCGCACGGACTCGAGCTGAGCGCTCACATGCTGCAGGCGTTCGCGCGTCCGCTCGAGCTCTCCGCTGAGCTCGCGCTGGCGCTCGCGCTCGCGCTCGTGCGCGCGAAGCTGCTCCGCGAGCTGACGGCCGAACTCGTCCTGCTCGGCCAGCCCGGCGCGCAGCCGACCTTCGAGGCCGACCTCGTCGCTGTGCAGCGTCTCGACCTCGAGCGCGCTCTCTTCGAGCCCCTCCTCGGTCTCGCGCAGGCGCAGCTCGAGCTCGTTGCGGCGCTCGTCGAGCCGTTCCGCCGCGGCTTGCACCGAGGCCTCGTCGCCAGAGAGCTCGACCAGGCGCGCGTGCAGCGCCTCGCGCCGTCCCTGCGCGCTGGCGAGCCGCTCGGCGTGCTCGCGGAGCTCCAGATCGCGTCGCGCGAGCTCCTCCTCGTCGGCGCGCAGGCGCGCCTCGATCTCGGACAGGCGCGCGAGCGTGTCGTGCAGCGTCGCCGCATCGGCCGAGATCGCGAGCTCGCGCTCGCGCAGCTCGAGCTCGCGCTCGTCCGCCAGGCTGACCAGCCCTTCGCGCTCGCGCCGCTCGTAGCCGATCCGGCTCTCCAGAGCCTGGATCGTGCTGCGCACCTGGTACAGCGCCTCGCTCGCGCGGCCGAGCTCGCGCTCGTGATCGAGATGCGCACGGCGCATGCTCTCGAGATCGGCGTCGGCGCGTCCCGCGCGCGCGTCGAGCCCGACGCCCTCGGCGCGCAGCTGCTCGAGCTCGGCTTGGGTCGCGGCCAGTGCGGCCGAGTCGCGCAGCCAGGTCTCGCGCGCGACGACGAGCTCCAGGTCGCGGAGCTGCGTGCGCAGCTTCTTGTAGCGGTTCGCCTTCGCGGCCTGCCGGTCGAGCGAGGCGATCTGTCGCCGCAGCTCGACCAGGATGTCGTTCACGCGCAGCAGGTTCTGCTCGGTGGCCTTGAGCTTGGACTCGGTCTCCTTGCGGCGCTGGCGGTACTTCCCGATCCCCGCCGCCTGCTCGAAGATGATCCGCCGCTCCTCCGGCTTGCTCGAGACCAGCTCCGCGATCTGCCCCTGCTCGACGATCGTGTAGCCGCGCGTGCCCACGCCCGTGTCGAGGAAGAAGTCGAGCACGTCGCGAAGCCGCACCGGCACCTTGTTGATCTCGTACTCGCTCTCGCCGGAGCGGTACAGCCGGCGGCCGACCCGGATCTCCGAGAATCCGCCGTAGGGCGGCGCGGCGAGACCGTCGGAGTTGTCGAGCGTCAGCACGACCTCGCACATGCCGACCGCGGGCTTCTTCTCGGTCCCCGCGAAGATCAGGTCCTGCATGTCGCGGCCGCGCAGGTGGCGCGGGTTGTGCTCGCCCATGACCCAGCGCAGGGCGTCGATGACGTTCGACTTGCCGCAGCCGTTCGGACCCAGGATCGCGGAAATACCGCGATCGAAGGCGAAGACCGTTCGGTCTCCGAAGGACTTGAAGCCCACCAGTTCGAGTGACCGGATCCGCAACCGAGCCCCGCTCTATTCGTGATAACCGCGCGGCCACATCTGATCAGGGGGACCAGGGGGGAGACAGGACCTGCGGTGGCATCGGAGGAATGCGAGTTTCGGCGAGATTACCGGCGGGGCACCGTCGTGGCAAGCGGGCAAGATCACAGAACGTTGGCCCGCGCGTCGCGTCGAGCGACCCGCCGCCGCGCGCGTACGCTTCGGTGAGGTTGCGCGCCTCTAGCGCGGATGCCGGTCAGCTCTTGTGGGTGGTGGTTGAGGGCGGGGACGGTCGGGCTACGCCGCGCTTCTTTCCTGGACGGCGTATTGGAGCTGGTAGAGGCGCCAGTAGAGGCCGCGCTGGGCGAGGAGCTCGTCGTGGCGGCCGGACTCGCGCAGCTCGCCGTGGTGGAGGACGTAGATGCGGTCGACGTCCTGGATGGTCGAGAGGCGGTGGGCGACGACGATCGAGGTCTTGCCGGTCATCAGCGCGTGCAGGGCGTCCTGGATCAGCGCCTCCGTCTCGGTGTCCACGCTCGAGGTGGCCTCGTCGAGGAGCAGGATCTCCGGCTTCTGCGCGAGCGCGCGCGCGAACGAGAGCAGCTGGCGCTCGCCGACGGAGAAATTCTGGCCGCGCTCGTGCACGGGCTGCGCGTAGCCGAGCGGCAGGCGCGCGACGAACTCCTCGAGGTGCACCGTGCGCGCGGCGGACTCGATGTCCGCCTGGCTGATCTCGGCGCGGCCGAGGCCGATGTTGTAGGCGAGATCGCCCGTGAACAGGAAGACGTCCTGCAGCACGTAGGCGATGTGGCGGCGCAGCTCGGGTCGGGGGATCTCGCGGATGTCCGTGCCGTCGATCAGGATCCGGCCGGATTGCGGCTCGTACATCCGCGCCAGGAGCTTCAACACGGTGGTCTTGCCCGCGCCCGTGTGGCCGACGAGCGCTACCCGCTCGCCCGGCGCCACCCGGAACGACAGGTTCTTCAGGATCGGCTGGGTCTCGTAGGCGAAGCTCACGTTCTCGAACACGATCTCGCCGCGGATCGCGCGCGGTCCCTCGGCGCGCGCGGGCTCGACCGCCTCGGCGGGAATGTCGAGGAGCTGGAAGACTCGCTCGAGGCTCGCCATCGACGACTGCATCACGGAGTACTTCGCGGACAGGTCCTGCAGCGGGCGGTAGAAGCGGCGCATCCAGTCGACGAAGAGCAGCAGGTCGCCCGGCGCGACCGAGCCGATGTCGAGGAGCCGTGCGCCGTACCACAGGATGAACGCGGTCGTGAGGTTGCCGGCGAGCGTGATCGTGGCGGAGAGCAGCGACTCGTACTGGATCGAGTAGAACCAGGCGTCGCGGTGCTCGCGGTTGGTGGCCATGAACTCGTCCAGGTTCCGCTGCTCGCGTGCGAAGAGCTGCACCACGCGCATGCCGGTGATGGTCTCCTGCAGGTGCGAGTTGATGCGCGCGATCTTCACGCGCACCACGCGGAACGCGTCGCGAACCTTCCAGCGGAAGACGATCGCCGCGCCCGCCATCGCCGGCACGACCAGCATCGCGAAGATCGCGAGCCGCCAGTTCAGGTAGAAGAGCACCCCCGCGAAGGCCGCCATCATCACCAGGTCGGCGACGAGCGCGACGAGCCCCGCCGAGAACATCTCCGACAGGTTCTCGACGTCGTTGCCGAGGCGCGTGACGAGGCGCCCGACGGGGTAGCGGTCGAAGAAGCGCAGCGGCAGGCGCTGCACCTGGTCGAAGAGCGTGTTGCGCAGCTGCAGCATCGCACGCTGGCCCATCACCGCCATCGCGAGCGAGCGCGCGAAGTCGACCAGCGAGCCGAGCGCCGCGACGAGCAGGAACATCAGCGCGAGCCAGAGGATCTCGTTCCCGGCGAAGGCGGCGGGGGCCGTGGCCAGGAACTTCAGCGACTGCAGGCCCGGGAACTTGTCGATGCCCGCCAGGTGGTTCAGCGCGCTGCCGAAGAGCGACGCCGGGATCATCTCGAGCAGCACGCGCACGGGAATCAGCGCGACCGACGCCGCCACCAGCTTCCAGTGCGGACGCAGGTACGGCCACAGCCGCTTCATCAGCTGCGTGTCGACGACCTTGCCGAGCAGCTCCTCTTCGTGGAGACCGGGCGTCACGCCGCGCTCTCCTCGATCTCGGCCTCGAGCTGCTGCTGTCGGTGGGTGCGCGCGTAGATCCCGCCGCGCGCGACGAGCTGGTCGTGCGTGCCCTGCTCGACGATCCGGCCCTCGTCGAGCACGACGATGAAGTCGGCGTCGCGCACGGCCGAGAGCCGGTGCGCCACGATGAAGCAGGTCCGGCCGGTGCGCGCGCCGCGCAGCTCCTTCAGGATGCCCTCCTCGGTGGCGGCGTCGACGCTCGAGAGGGCGTCGTCCAGGATCAGGATCGCCGGCTCGAGCGCGAGCGCGCGCGCCAGCGCGATGCGCTGCCGCTGGCCACCCGAGAGCGTGATGCCGCGCTCGCCCACCACCGTGTCGAAGCCGTCGGGGAACTCCTCGATGTCCTCGAGCACGTGCGCGCGCCGCGCCGCCTCGCGCACGTGCGCGCGCGACGCGTCGGGACAGCCGAAGCGGATGTTCTCTTCGATCGTGGTCGAGAACAGGAAGCTGTCCTGCGGCACCACCGCACAGCTCGAGCGCAGCAGGGCGAGCGGGATGCGGTTCACGTCGTGGCCGTCGATCAGAACCTCGCCGTCCTTGAGCTCGAGCAGGCGCGGAATCGCGGCGACGAGCGTGCTCTTGCCCGAGCCCACCTGCCCGACGATGCCGACCGTCTGGCCCGGCGCGACGCGGAACGAGACGCCCGCGAGCGCGGGCCGCTCCGCGCGGCCTGGAAACGCGAAACGCAGGTCGCGCAGCTCCACCGCGCCCGCGACCTGCGTCAGCGGCAGCTTGTCGTCGCGGTCGCGGATCGACGGCACGACGTCGAGGATCTCGCCGAGCCGGGTCAGCCCCGCCATGCCGCGCTGCACGATGTTGATCACCCAGCCGACCATGAAGGTCGGGAAGGTCAACTGGATGGTGTAGAGGTAGAAGAGCCAGAGGTCCGCCGTCTGCAGCCGCCCGCCGATCACGCCGTACGAGCCCGCGGCGAGCACGCCGATCTGCGCCAGCGTCGGCAGCATCTGGATGGTCGTCATCATGCCGGTGTTGATCACCGACAGGTTCAACATCCTGGTGTAGAGCGCCCTCGCCTCGAGCTCGAAGCGCGCGCGCTCGCGCGGCTCCATGGCGTTCGAGCGCACGACGAACACGCCCGCGGCGTTCTCCTGCACCGCCGACGAGAGCTGGCCGAGCTGCTCCTGCGCGTCGATCGTCGCCTGGTGCATGCGCTTGCCGAAGAAGCGCGCGACGCCGATGAAGAGCGGGTACGGCGAGAGCACCCACAGCGTCAGCTGCCAGTCGACGTGGAGCATGACCGCGATCGCGCCCAGGTACAGTACGGGCGTCTGCACGATGTTCATCAGCCCCATGCCGAGGAACATGCGCACGTTGTTCACGTCGTTGACCGCGCGCGACATCAGGTCGCCCGTGCGCTGGCCGGCGAAGTACGACTGCGGCATGCGCTGGAGGTGCGAGAAGAGCTCCCCGCGCAGTCGGTACTCGATCTCGCGCGCGGCGCTGAAGAGCACGCTGCGCGACGCGAACGAGAGCCCCGCGAACACGACCGAGATCGCGACGAGCGCGAGCGCGGAGCCCGTCACGTGCTGCGACGCCTCGGGCCTCGAGATCTGCGCCACCACGTCGCGCACGGCGAGCGGCACCATCTGGAAGACGATCGCGTAAGCGACCGTCAGCGCGGCGCCGAGCGCATAGCGTGCGCGGAACTGGCGCACGTACGACGTGACGCGCTCTATCGGGGTCAAACCGGCTCCCTGGGGGCGTCGAAGGTTACCACACCCCTGATGCCC
>CAZMKX010000256.1:0-5858 GCA_964566375.1 uncultured Myxococcales bacterium | reverse complement strand
GCAACGTCATGGTGGAGACCGATTTCCCCCACCCGACGTGCCTGTACCCCGGCCCGCGCAAGAAGATCGAGCAGGCGCTCGCGCCGCTTCCCGTGGAGGCGCAGCGCAAGGTTCTCTACGAGAACGCGGCGCGCGTATATCACCTCGACCTCGCCAAGACGAATTGACCCGCGAAGCGAACCCGGACAGGAGAACCAGAGATGACCGATCAGGAGAAGCTGAAGTTCGCACGAGCCATCACGGACAGGTTGCCTGCGCCGGAGGAGATTCGCGACGACTGGGGAATGTTCATCTTCGACACCGTGCTGCCGAACGGCGTCTGGTCGCGAAAGGGTCTCGGAGCGCGCGACCGGAGCTTGATCACCGTGGCGGCGCTCACGGCGCTGCACCGGCCGAACGAGCTGCGCCTGCACGTCGGTCGGGCGCTCGAGAACGGGGTCACGCGCGCCGAGCTCGGCGAGCTGATCATGCACATGGCCATCTACGGCGGCTTCCCGGTCGCGGTCGAGGGCATGCGCATCGCGCGCGAGGTGTTCGACGAGCTCGACAAGAAGGGCAAGTAGGCGGCGGGCTCGAAGGGATGCGCCAGTCCGCCGACATCGACGCCACCACTGCTCGACACCTGCGCGATGCCTACGCGATCGTCGGGGTCGGCGAGACCGGGTACATGCGCGGCTCGGGATGCACGACCCGCGAGCTCGGCACGCGCGCCGTGCGCAACGCGCTCGCCGACGCGGGGCTCTCGCCGCGGGACGTGGACGGGATGCTGTCCTACTCGTTCAACGACTCGACGTTCTCGACCGACATCGCCGGCGATCTCGGCATCCGCCTCAATTTCTACATGGACGTGTATGGCGGGGGCTCGAGCACCGAGGCGTTGATCGGAATCGCGATGGGAGTGATCGAGGCCGGCATGTGCCGGACGGTCGTGATCTACCGCGCGATGAACGGCTACTCGCAGCTCCGCATCGGCGGAACGGGCCGCGCGCCGCGCGGGATCGGCGGCAGCCTGCTCCACCAGGTTCCCTACGGCTGGATGAGCGCGGGCCAGTGGTTCAGCCAGAGCTTCATGCGCCACATGTACGAGTACGGCACCACGCCCGAGCAGGTGGCCATGGTCAAGGTGATCCACAGCGAGCACGCTTCGAACAACCCGAAGGCGTTCTACAAGAAGCGGGTGACGGTCGGCGACGTGCTGGCGAGCCGGATGATCGTTAAGCCGCTGCATCTGCTCGACTGCTGCGTCGAGACCGACAACGGGACGGCGATCGTCGTGACGCGCAGGGAGCGCGCGCGGGACTGTCGCCATCGACCTGCGCTGATCAAAGCGGTCGTCGGTCGCTGCTCGAAGCCGCGTTCGGACATGCACTACCAGTGCGGGCCGATCTCGACGGTCGCGGGGCGATACGCGCGCGAGATCCTGTGGCCGAACGCCGGCGTCGGCCCCGAGGACATCGACGTGACGGGCTCGTACGACGCGTTCACCTTCACCACCTTGCTCCAGCTCGAGGACTACGGCTTCTGCGAGAAGGGCGCGGGCGGCCAGTACGTGAGCGACGGCACCATGCGCCTCGGCGGACGCCGTCCGAACAACACGAGCGGCGGGCACCTGTGCGAGGGCTACACGCACGGCGTCAACATGGTGATCGAGAACGTGCGGCAGCTCCGGGGCGACGTGGACGACTTCTGTCCCGTCGGGGCCGACGGCCGCAGGCAACACAGCTTCGACTACGGCGAGGGCCGCTGCCGCCAGGTTCGGGACGTGCAGCTCACGGCGAACCTCGGCTGGGCCACCCCCGGGACCGGCTCGGCGCTCGTCATGGCGCGAGAATGAAGGCGACGGTCTTGCGCGGCGAGTACCTCGGCATGGCGCTCGAGATCGACGAGGTCGATGCCATCCAGCGCGCCTACTTCGAGGGCTGCGCGGTGGGCGAGCTCCGCCTGCAGCGCTGCCGCGCGTGCGGCCTCTTGCGCTATCCGCCGACGACGGCCTGTCCTTTCTGTGCCGAGCCCGGGAGCGACTGGGCGCCAGTGGAGGCGCGCGGCGTCGTGTACGCGTACGGCGAGGTGCACCACGCCATCCTGCCCGCGTTCCGCGCACACGTCCCCTACCAAGTGCTTCTCGTCGAGCTGGACGAGCAGCGTGGGAAACCGACGGAGCACGACGCGCTGCGCGTGATCGGGAACCTCGTCGCGCCCAACGGCGCGTTGGCTCCGCCCGAGCTCGTGCGGCGGGTCGGCATCGGCTCGCGCGTGCGCGTGGTGTTCTCGAAGGCCGGCGGACAGATCGCGATCCCGAACTGGACGCTCGACGAGAGCGCCCCGCAACCCGTAAAACCGTGGCGCTACCCGCAGGAATGAGATCCCCCGGGGCCGCCGCTTCCTAGGAGAGATCAGATGAGTGCAGCGCTCGCGGAAATGCCCGTGATCGACGTCGATGCCCACTTCACGGAGCCGCCGGACTTCTGGACGTCGCGCGCGCCGAAGAAGTACAAGGACGTGGCGCCACGCGTCGTGAAGGGCGCGAACGGCAATCCGATCTGGATCGTCGGCGCTGATCTCACGCTCTCGCCGCCCGGCCTGTGCGTCGTGCAGCCCGACGGGAAGAAGGTCTACGGCAAGTTCTCGATCGAGAGCTTCGAGGGCATGACGCCCGCCGCCTTCGATTGCGCCGCGCGCCTTCGCGCGATGGACGAGCTCGGGCTCACGATGCAGATCCTCTACCCGAACGTCCTGGGATTCGCGGGTGCCACGATCATGCGCATCGACGACGTGGGGCTGCGCAACTTCTGCACGACGGCGTACAACGACGCGATCGCCGAGGTCGCCAAGCAGAGCCGCGGTCGCATCTTCCCGCAGGCCCTGCTGCCGTTCTGGGACGTCGAGCTCTGCGCCAAGGAGCTCGCACGCTGCCAGGAACAGCTCGGTCTCACCGGCTTCAACATGACCGAGACGCCCGAGCAGTGGGGCTTCCCCTCGCTCCACCATGAGCACTGGGATCCGCTCTGGTGCGAGGCCGAGGTGCGCGGGATGCCCTGCAACTTCCACGTCGCGTCCGCGGGCATCATGAACCACGTCACGTGGCAGGGCTACTCGCCCGATCGCCTGCTCGCCGCGCTCTCATGCTTCATGTTCATGAACAACAGCCGCTCGATGGTGAACCTGATCTTCAGCGGCCTGCTCGACCGCTTCCCGCGCATGAAGTTCGTGTCGGTGGAGAGCGGAATCGGCTGGATCCCGTTCGTGCTCGAGGCGTGCGAGTACCAGATGGCGGAGAACATGGTGAACCGCGGCGGGCTGAAGCTCTCGCCGAAGGAGTACTTCCACCGCAACATCTTCGCGTCCTACTGGTTCGAGAAGAACCGCACGCGCCAGGACATAGAGGCCGTCGGCGCCGACAACGTGATGTTCGAGACCGACTTCCCGCACCCGACCTGCCTCTACCCCGGCGTGCGGGAGCATGTTCAGGCCTCGCTTGGCGGCTTGGCCCCGGCCGTCCAGCGCAAGGTGCTGTACGAGAACGCCGTGCGCGTCTACCAGCTCCCCTCACCGGTCTGACGAACGGAGCCGCCCATGCACAAGGTGATCGGCTTCGTCGGGCTCGGGAACATGGGCAAGGGCATGGCGGTCAACCTCGCTCGCGCCGGCGTGGACCTTCGCGTCTACGACCTCGACCCACGACCCGTCGCGGAGCTCGTAGCCCTCGGCGCCAAGGCCGTCCACTCCAACCGCGAGCTGGGCGCCGTCTCCGACATCGTCGAGATCGTCGTCGTGAACGATCGCCAGGTGGAGCAGGTCGTCTTCGGCGACGGCAAGGGCGACGACGGCGTCCTCGCCGCGGCTCGTCCCGGCGCGATCCTCGTCATCCACAGCACCGTACATCCGAACACCTGCCGGCGGATCGCGGACGCCGCGGCCGCAAGGGAGGTGGGCGTGATCGACGCGGCGGTGAGCGGGGCGGAGGCGCGCTCCAAGGACGGGTCTCTGACCTTGATGGTCGGCGGCGCCGAGGATCTCGTCGCCGCGTGCCGGCCGATCTTCGAGATCGTCGGCGAGCGCGTCTTCCATCTCGGCGAGATCGGCCGGGGACAGATCGCCAAGCTCTGCAACAACCTGATGTCGATCGTCAACCTCGCGACCGTCGAGGAGGCGCTGCATCTCGCGCAGCAGGCCGGAATCGACGAATCACTGATGATCGAGATCGCGAGCGTGAGCACCGGCGAGAGCTGGGCGTTGCACGGCTACGGTCCCATGCGCGATTTGCTCCGCTCGCGCGGGGTGACGGCGCCGATCGCGCTGATCGCGCGCAAGGACGTGGCCCTGGCGGTCGAGCTGGCGGACAGCATCGGTGTAAAGGTGCCGATCGCGAAGTTCGTCGTGGAGCTCGCCAAACAGTAAATGTGTGCCGGCGCGTACCGCCTAGGAGGATCTCATGAAGGTGATCGTCGACTACGACCTGTGCGAGGCAAACGCGGTGTGCATGAACTGCTGTCCGGAGGTCTTCCGCGTCGAGGACGACGACTCGCTCACGATCCTGGTGGACAAGATCCCCGAACCGCTGCGCGGGCGAGTTGCAGAAGCCGTTCGGCTATGCCCACGCCAGGCGCTTCGGGTGAGCCAACGCTGACGATCTCGACGGCGGTGGCGAGCGTCTGGGCGGGCCGACGTGTGAGAGGTGTCCTCATGTTCTCCTCGGGTGGCTTCGTCGGACACCCGCCCCGAACGGTTGTTCCGCTATAGCCATCTCGGTCGAGGCGAGCCATCGGTCGATTTGGCTGTGGTCCGCAACGCCGAGCTCCGCGAGGAGGTCGCCGATCATCGTGCGCGTGTCGCGGTCGAGGTCGACGAGGTGGCCAACCGCGAGCTGCCCGTCGCCGTCCCAGAGCGCGAGCGCGAGGTCGTAGAGCGTTCGCGCGCGGCGAACGCGCGCGACGTCTCCCATGTGGAGCAGCTCGCTGCGCACCGTCTCGAGGTTGTAGTGGGCGAGGCGCAGGATGCGGTCGCACACCGCCTGCTGTTGCGCCTGGTCGCGGAAGCGCTCGGTCACGCGCTCGCCTCGGCGGCTTCGGAATCGGTGTCGGCGCCGTTCCCGCGCCGGCGCTTCCAGGTCTTGAAGGCGCGGTCGCCGGCGAGGAACTGGCGCAGGATCTCCGACGCACGGGTCGGCGTGTCGATCGCCTCGCCGTACTCGTGCGCGTAGAGCTGCCCGTAGAGCTCGAGCTCCTGATAGGTGCTCGAGTCCAGGCGGTAGCGCAGCTCCTTCGGCGGCTCGGCCTCGATGCGCGGTCTCAGCTTTCACCGGACGACCTCCGACGAACGTGTTGAGGTACGGACCCTCGAAGATCAGGTCCTCGTTGGCGTCTCAGTGGCATCAACCGGCCTCTTCGAGTGCATTCGGTCACGCGACCTCCCGCCAAAGCGCCGAACGGACCGCACTTGGCAGATGAAGCGGGCCGAGGGAGCGGGCGACCGAAGCCGCCCGTCCCGGAGCGCTACGCGTCCGTGCGCGGCTTGAACGGGCGAATGTTGAGATTCGCTCCGCTCGCCGGCACGTAGTCGAGCACGATGTTGAGCGACCCGTCGCCGCACGGGAACGCGGTCCCGATGAGCGTCCACGACGAGTCCTCGGTCTGGTCCTTCCGGGTGAACCGGCGGACGCCGTAGACGGCGAGGCGGTCGTGCTTCTGGAGGTCGATGCGATCGGTCTTCTTGGTTGCCATGTTTTTCTCCTTCGAGTTGTTGGGCCCCTGATGGGCCGTCTCTCTCGCCTGACCTGGAGAGACGGCCGAAGGGGCAGGGCGCGCCGGCGCCGGCGGAGCGAGGAGCGAGGCAAAGCGCGTGACCGAGCCGGAGTCCGC
>CAZMKX010000255.1:0-5871 GCA_964566375.1 uncultured Myxococcales bacterium | reverse complement strand
TCATCCACGCGAGCGCCGACACGGAGATCCGCCTCTCGCAGGCGCGCGCGATCCGGAAGGCCTGCGCGGCGCCGGACGTCGAGTATCACGAGCTGAAGGGTGCGCCGCACTACTTCGAGGGGCGTCGGCCGGAGGCGATGGAGCTGACGGCGTCCTGGCTCCGGGCCCGCTTCCCGTGACTGCCCCTCGCTCGGAGAAGCTCTCGCTCGGCATGAAGATCATCTACGGCGCGCCGAGCTTCGCCGGCGCGGCGATGGCGATCCCCGTCGCCGTGCACATGCCGAAGTTCTACACCGACGCGGTGCTGGTGCCGCTCGGCTGGGTGGCCCTCGCGATGGCGCTCGCGCGCGTCTTCGACGCGATCCTCGACCCGTTCGTGGGCTGGCTGAGCGACCACACGCACTCGCGCTGGGGACGCCGCCGCCCGTGGATCGCCGTCGCGGCCCCGCTCGCCGCGCTGGCGTTCATCGCGCTCTTCACGCCGCCGGCCGCGCTCGACTCGACCGAAGCGGCGATCTGGTTCGGAACGACGCTCATGCTCTTCTTCATGCTGCAGATGGTCTACAGCCTGCCGCACGGCGCGCTGGGCGCGGAGCTCACGCTCGACTACCACGAGCGTTCGAGCCTGTTCTCGGTGCGCGAGGCCTTCGCGCTCGTCGGCACGCTGCTCGCCTCGATCGCCCCGTCGATCCTGCACGAGATGCTTCACGACCCGCGGCGCGAGTACGCGATCATGGCGCTGATCTACGCGGCGCTGATGATCGGCCTGTACTGGCTGCTCGTCGGCACGGTGCGCGAACGCCCCGACTTCGCACGCCGCGAGTCGAACCCGCTGGTTCCGGGCGTGCGGCGGGCTCTGCGCAACCGACCGTTCTTCATCCTGTTCGCGTGCTACATCGTCGCGAGCATCCCGGGGGCGATCCCCGGCCTGCTGATGCCGTACTTCAACGAGTACGTGATCCAGCCCGAGAACCCGGAGCGCTGGCTCGGCATCTTCCTGCTGACCTACTTCGGCGCAGGGCTCGTCTGCCTGCCCCTGTGGCTCATGGCCTCCCGGCGGTTCGGAAAGCTCAACACCTGGCTCGCGAGCTTCGTCATGGGCATCACGGGTGGGCTCGCGATGTTCTTTCTGGGCAAGGGCGACACGCTCGGCCTCTTCCTGCTGATCGCCTGGTCCGGATCTTCGTTCGGCGCGGGCCTGTTCCTGCCGCCCGCCATCCAGGCCGACGTCACGGACTACGACGAGCTCCACACCGGAAAGCGTCGCGAGGCGCAGTACCTGGCGTTCTGGGGGTTGGTGCCGAAGTTCATCGTGATCCCCAGCGCCTCGATCCCGCTCTCGGTGCTGGCATGGCTCGGCTACGCGCCGAACCAGCCGCAGACGCCCGAGGTGATCCTCGCGATCAAGGCGATCTTCGCGCTGACGCCCGCGGCCTTCTCGATCGCGGCATTCTTCATCGCCTGGCGCTTCCCGATCAGTGAGTCCGTCCACCGCGAGATCCTGAACGCCATCGAGGCGCACAAGCGCGGCGACCCGGCGATCGATCCGCTCACCGGCCAGGTCGTGATGCCGCCGGGCGACAAACAGGTGGACGAGAAGACCGGCTGGTTCCTGGACAATTTCTCGCACGGCGAGCTCGTGCGCGTGCTGCGCGACGGGCCGCAGCGCGCGCTCGGCGACGTGCTGCGCGTGGGGGTGGGCTCGTTCGCGCTCGCGCTCGGGCTCGCGATCTGGGTGGTCTACGACCTCGCGGCGACGGGCGGAAATCCCGGGCCGTTCGCCGTGCTCGCGATCGTGATCTCCGGCTTCTCCTTCACCGCCTTCGCCTTCCACCTGATGCGGGTGCGGCCGGCGCTGCAGCTGCGGAGCGCGAGCCTGCCCGCCGAGACGCTTCGGGCGCACCTGGAGCTCGCGAACGGCTCGGGGGTCATCGCCGCGCGCGTGAGGCCGGCCAGCGCCTCGCAGCCCGGCTGAGCGCGCATTGATCGCGCGGATCCGGTGAACGCGAGGATCGTCGCGGCCCGCGGAATGCGCGGGTTCGTCGACGGCCTCGTCAGCGTGGTGCTCGCGGGCTATCTCGCCCTGGCCGGCTACTCCGCCGTGGAGATCGGCGCGATCGCGACCGCGACGCTGCTCGGCAGCGCTCTGCTCACGCTCGGCGTCGGCCTCTCGGGCGGCCGATTCGCGCCGCGGCACGTGCTGCTCTTCGCCTGCGCGCTGATGGCCGCGACCGGGCTCGGCTTCGCCGTGGCGAGCTCGTTCGCGGTCCTGCTCGTCGTCGCGTTCGTGGGCACGCTGAACCCGACGGCCGGCGACGTCTCCGTCTTCCTGCCCACGGAGCAGGCGCTGCTCGGCCGGGAGAACGACGTGGTCGCGAGGACCGCGCTGTTCGCGCGCTACAACGTCGCGGGCACGCTTCTCGGAGCGCTGGGGGCGCTGGCCAGCGGGGTTCCGGAGTGGGCGGCGTCGCATTTCGGTGTCGACCCGCGATCGGCCCTGCGCTCGGTCTTCGTGCTCTACACGCTCTGCGGCCTGGCGCTCGTCGCGCTCTACGCCGGTCTCGGCGCCGCGGCGGACCGTCCCGTTGCCGCGTCGAGGGGGGCGCCGCTCGAACGCTCGCGCAGGACCGTTCTCCGGCTCAGCGCCCTCTTCGGCCTCGATTCGTTCGGGGGAGGCTTCGCGGTGCAGTCGCTCGTGGCGCTCTGGCTCTTCCAGCGCTTCGGACTGACGATCGCGCAGGCGGGCGCGTTCTTCTCGGTAGCGGCGCTGCTCTCGGCAGCGTCCCAGTTCGTCTCGGCGCGCCTGGCGTCGCGCTTCGGCCTGATCAACACCATGGTCTACACGCACATCCCCGCGAATCTCTTCCTCATCGCGGCGGGGTTCATGCCGACGATCGAGCTCGCCCTCTGCTTCCTGCTCGCGCGCGCGGCGCTCTCGCAGATGGACGTGCCCGCGCGCCAGTCCTACGTGATGGCCGTGGTTCCGCCGGAGGAGCGCGCCGCAGCCGCGAGCGTGACGAACGTGCCGCGAAGCCTCGCCTCGGCGCTGAGCCCCTTGCTCGCCGGTGCGCTCCTCGAATACTCGGCGATCGGCTGGCCGCTGGTCGCGGCCGGAGCGCTGAAGATCGCGTACGACCTTCTCTTGCTTCGCGAATCCCGATCGATTCCATCGGCTTTCTAGAAGGGATTCCCCCTCACGCCGATCGGTGTTAGGGTGAAGCCACCATGGACGGAGCCGACCCCCGACTGCTGGACCTGAACGTCTTCGAGTCGATCCGCGAGTTCGCGCGCTGGCAGCACGGCGCCCTTTGCACCGAGGAGGACGGGATCCTGCTCGTGTCGGGCGGCTCCGACTCGCCGCTCGGCTACACGAACTGCGCTGCGCGCGTCGATCCGAACACGCCCGCGGACCTCGTGCTCGAGCGCGCGCTCGGCTTCTTCGGCGACCAGGACCGAGGCTTCACGCTCTGGACGCGCGTCCCGCTCGACGAGGATCTCGAGAAGGCCGCGCTCGAGCGCGGCCTCCGGCCGGTCAGCGAATCGCCGTGGATGGTGCTGTCGTCGGCGCTCGAGGCGAAGCCGCTCGCGGACGGCGCGCGCCTCGTACGCGTCAAGGACGAGGCAGGCATCGCCGACGCTGCGGCCGTGAATCGCGAGGCCTACCAGTCGCTCGCGTTCTCGGCCGACGACGTCGACGCGATCTATGCGCGCCGGGACCGGATTCTCGAGCCGACCTCGAGCGTCTTCGTCGTGTATCGCGAGGACCGACCCGTCGCGACCGCGATAACCCTGCACACCGCCGGCGTCGGCGGCGTGTACTGGGTGGGGACGCGCGACGCCGAGCGCGCGCGCGGCTACGGGGAAGCCTGCACGCGAGCGGCCGCGAACGCGGGCTTCGAAGCGGGCGCGCGCGTCGTGACGCTTCAGGCCACGCGCATGGGCGAGTCGCTCTACCGGCGACTGGGATTCCGCACCGTCTCGGCGCACCGCTGGCTGCTCGCCGCGTCCGCGAAGGCCGTGAGCATGCTCACGGTCGCGGTCGAATGGCTCGAGAGCTTCCCGGCCCTCGCCTTCGTCTGAGGTCGAGCCGTCAGCGCAGGCGCGGGTCCGAGGTCTCGCTGAGCTCGAGCTCGGGATGGCGCGCGAGCGCGCGCTCGACGTGCCACGCGCTCTCCGCCAGGAGAACCGGCCGGCCGTCGCGGTCGTTCACGAGCTTCATGCTCTCGGAGTAGCGCAAGAGATCCGCGGCGACCGCGCCGTGCACCCAGCGCGCGATGCGGTACGGCAGAGGCGCGAGCCGCAGCTCCACACCGTACTCGGATGCGAGCCGCGCGACGATCACGTCGAACTGCAGCGGGCCGACGACGCCGAGGATCTGCGCCGCCGTGCCCGAGCCCTGGTCGGTGAAGAGCTGCACCGCGCCTTCCTGCGCGAGCTGATCGAGGCCCTTGGCGAGCGCCTTGCGCCGCTCGACGCCCGCGAGCTCCACGCGGCGGAAGTGCTCCGGCGAGAAGGTGGGGATTCCCGCGTACGCGAGACCCGGCTTCTCGGCGAGCGTGTCGCCGATCCGGAACACCCCCGGATCGAAGAGCCCGACGACGTCGCCGGCGAACGCCTCCTCCACCTCCTCGCGTCCCTGGCCCATCAGCAGCGTCGAGTTCGCGAGCCGCACGGGCTTGCCGGTGCGCGCGAGCGTCGCCGTCGCGCCGCGCTCGAAGCGCCCCGAGCAGATACGCAGAAATGCGACGCGGTCCCGGTGGTCGGGGTCCATGTTCGCCTGGATCTTGAAGACGAAGCCCGAGAAGCCGTCCTTGACCGGATCGACCAGGCCCGCCGACGACTCGCGCGGGCCAGGGCAGGGCGCGAGCTCGAGAAAGCGCTCCAGGAACGGGAGCACGCCGAAGTTCGTGAGCGCGCTGCCGAAGAACATCGGCGTCTGGCGTCCGGCGCGAACCGCCTCGGCGCTGAAGACCGCGCCGGCGCCGTCGAGGAGCGCGAGCGCGTCGCGCACGGGCGCGTCCTCGGGCGGGCCCGCCACATCGCGCTGCTCGACCTTCTGCGTGCCGTGCTTGCCGCCCGCGAAGTAGAGCGAGCGCGCATCGATCCGGTCGTAGACGCCGCGGAACTCGTGGCCGGCGCCGATCGGCCAGTTCACCGGCACCGCATCGATCTTCAGCACCTCCTCGATCTCGCTGATCAGGTCGAGCGGGTCCCGGCCCTGCCGGTCCATCTTGTTCACGAACGTGAAGATCGGGATGTGCCGGAGCCGGCAGACCTCGAAGAGCTTGCGCGTCTGCCCTTCGACGCCCTTCGCGGCGTCGATCAGCATCACGGCCGAGTCGGCGGCCATGACCGTGCGATAGGTGTCCTCGCTGAAGTCCTTGTGGCCGGGCGTGTCCAGGATGTTCACGCGGTAGCCGGACCAGTCGAAGTGCATCACCGAGCTCGACACCGAGATGCCGCGCTGCTTCTCGAGCTCGAGCCAGTCGCTGGTGGCGTGACGCGCCGCGCGCTGGGCGCGTACGGCGCCCGCCTCGCGCAGCGCACCTCCGAAGAGCAGGAGCTTCTCGGTCAGCGTCGTCTTGCCGGCGTCGGGGTGCGAGATGATCGCGAACGTGCGCCGGCGCTCGACTTCCGTGCGGATGCGGCGCTCGCTCGTGTCCATGCGTCCTACCTGCCTCTCCCGAGTCGCCTCGGAGTGGCGTCTTTCTAACGGAAACGCCCGGATCATCAAGGTCTTTCCGGCGGGCGCCGATTCGCACGGAGCGGCGTGGAAGTCGCGGGAGACGGCGGATGGCAGGCGCTTCGCGGCGGGTGGGCGGCTGGCTCGCGCTGGTCGACCGGCTGGTGCCGCGCGCGCTGCATCTGGGC
>CAZMKX010000254.1:0-5878 GCA_964566375.1 uncultured Myxococcales bacterium | reverse complement strand
AGGCCCCGCCGGCGTCGGCAAGACCGAGCTCGCCAAGGCCGTCGCGAGCGCCGTCGGACGCAAGCTGATCCGTCTGCAGTGCTACGAGGGGCTCGACGAGTCCAAGGCCCTGTACGAGTGGGAGTACTCCAAGCAGCTGCTCTACACCCAGATGCTGCGCGACAAGATCGGCGAGGTCATCCAGGGCACGAAGTCCCTCAAGGAGGCCTCGGAGCGCATCGCCGGTCAGGACGACGTGTTCTTCAGCGAGCGCTTCATCGTGGCGCGGCCGCTGCTGAAGGCGATCACTTCGGAGGAGCCGATCCTGCTCCTGATCGACGAGGTCGACAAGAGCGATCCGGAGTTCGAGGCGTTCCTGCTCGAGGTGCTCTCGGACTACACGGTGAGCGTGCCGGAGGTCGGGACGATCCAGGCCAAGCACATCCCGCTCGTGTTCCTGACCTCGAACGATGCGCGCGAGATGACCGACGCGCTGAAGCGGCGCTGCCTGCACCTGCACATCGACTTCCCGTCCGCCGAAGAGGAGATCCGCATCCTCGAGCTGAAGGTTCCCGGCGTCGGCGATCGCCTCGTACAGGACATCGTCGAGCTGGTTCAGCGCGTGCGGAAGCTCGATCTCAAGAAGACGCCGTCGATCTCGGAGACGCTCGACTGGGCGCGCGCGCTGATGGTGCTCAACGCGGACGAGCTGAACGTCGACCTCGTGAACGACACCATGAACGTGATCCTGAAGCACCAGGGCGACATCGCGAAGGCGCAGAGCGAGCTCAACTCGCTGCTGCAGAAGAAGGCGGCCGAGAAGGCGGCCGAGAAGGCGCAGCCGGCCCCCGGCACCGCCGCTCCGGGCGCACCGCCCGTGGCCAAGAAGAGCGTGCTGCACTGAGATGGAAAAGAAGATCGTCGAGTTCACGAACCTGCTTCGAAAGGCCGGGGTGCGCGTTTCCGTCGCGGAGTCGCTCGACGCGTTCAACGCGATCGACGAGATGCCGCTCGAGGACCGCGAGCTGTTCAAGGACGCGCTGCGCACGACCATGGTCAAGCGCGGCGACGACATCGACACCTACGACCGCCTCTTCGACCTGTTCTGGTCGGGGTTCCACGATCAGCTCCAGAACGAGCTGAAGCAGGCGCTCGGCGGAATGCCGGGCGACTTCGATCTCGAGCAGCTCCTGCAGCAGCTTCGCGACATGCTCGAGAACATGGACATCGACCTGTCGGAGCTCGCCAAGGCGCTCCTCACGATGGACGCGAACGCCCTCGAGCAGCTGATCCAGCAGGCGGGCGAGGAGTCCGAGGTCCAGAACATCCGCAACATGCTCCAGATCGGCTTCTTCTCGCGGCGGATGATCGAGCAGATGGACATGGAGGGCGCCAGCGGAGAGCTCCAGGCGCTGATGCAGCGGCTGCGCGAAGAGGGGATGGACGAGGACCGGCTGAACGAGCTCGCCGAGCTCTTGAAGGCGGTTCAAGAGGCGGCGCGCCGCGCCGTTCGCCAGTACACCGAGCGCGAGCTCGACAAGCAGAACCACGACTACATCGAGCGCTTCCGGCGCGAAAGCCTGCTCGAGAAGAGCTTCTACAACCTGACGGAGGAGGACCTGCGCCGGCTGCGCGAGGTCGTCCAGCGCCTGGCTCAGAAGCTGAAGAGCGTCATCACCATGCGCCGCAAGCGCGAGCGCCGCGGCAAGTTCGATCTCAAGACGACCATGCGCAAGAACATGGCGCACGGCGGCGTGCCGTTCGAGCTCGTCTTCAAGCAGCGCAAGAAGGAGAAGCCGAAGCTCGTCGTCCTGTGCGACATCTCGAGCTCGGTCGCCAACGTGTCGCGCTTCTTCCTGCAGTTCATCTTCAGCCTGCAGGACTGCTTCACGAAGGTCCGCAGCTTCGTCTTCGTGTCCGAGCTCGGCGAGGTCAGCCAGCTGTTCCGCGACCGCGACATCTTCGAGGCGATCGACCTTGCGCTCGATGGCGGCGAGGTGATCAACCCGTACACGCGGTCGAACTTCGGAATGGCCTTCCACGTGTTCTGGCGCGACTACCTGTCGGCGATCGACAGCCGCACGACGGTGGTCGTGATCGGCGATGCGCGCAACAACTACAACGATGCACGCGCCTGGTGTCTTCGCGAAGTCCATGCGAAGGCGAAGAACGTGATCTGGATCAACCCCGAGGCCCCGGGCGCCTGGGGTTTCGGCGACAGCGTGATGGACAAGTACCTTCCGTACACGGACGTGGCCGAGGAGTGCCGCAACCTGAAGCAGCTCACCCGACTCGTCGACAAGCTCGTGCTCTGACCATCCCCCGATCCGATCCGCGCCGGAAAGGCGAACAGCCCCGACAACCAGAGGTTGCCGGGGCTGTTGATGGGTCGGAGAGGGCGGTGGCGACTTGTGGGGGGTGAGAGGTTGGACATTTCAAAGCCGAAATGTCGTCTCCACCGCCTTCTCCGTGAGAACTCTGTCGGTCCCGATCTCCCGTCGATGGGTTTACGACTGTGCACAGATTTGCATGGGTGGGCAGCGATGTCAAACACCATTTCACAGGGCTCGAGGCGGGCTTCGCGATGCCCGGAGCGAGCCGGAGTGACCCGTTGAAGAAGGGGCTCCATGTCACTGCTGGATAAGCGAAATTTCATCGATACGGACGCTCGACAATCGCTCGAAGGCGAAGCGGCGGGGCAGTTTCACATCCGCACCTTCGGCTGCCAGATGAACCAGCACGACGCGCAGAAGATGGCCAACCTCCTGCACCACGCGGGGTTGCGCCCGACGGAGCGCGCCGAGAGCGCCGACGTGGTCGTGATCCACACCTGCTCGATTCGCGAGAAGGCGGAGCATCGCCTGTACACGGAGCTCGGAATCCTGCTCGCGCGCAAGCGCGAAGAGCCCGGTCTGGTGATCGGAGTCGGCGGCTGCGTCGCCCAGCAGGAAGGGGACGCGTTGATGCGCCGCTTCCCTCGCCTGGATTTCGTCTTCGGTCCGCAGAATCTCGTGCACCTGCCGGCGATGGTCCGCGCCGCGCGGGACCGCGAGCGGGTGCTGCGCGTCGACTACGACGACGACGCGGAGGCGCGCTTCGCGCTTCCGGGACGCCACCCGGCGTATGGCTCACCGACGCCTGGACGCGCCTTCGTCACCGTCATGGAAGGCTGCGACCTGTTCTGCTCGTACTGCGTGGTGCCCCGCACGCGCGGTCGCGAGGTCAGCCGACCCAGCGCGCAGATCCTGGCAGAGGTCCGCGCGTTGGCGCGCGAGGGGACCAGCGAGATCACGTTGCTCGGTCAGACCGTGAACGCCTACGGCCGTCCGCGCCCGGGCCGGGTGGACGGCGAGATCGCGTTCGCCGATCTGATTCGCCGGGTCGCCGACGTCCCCGGCATCCGCCGGATCCGGTTCACGAGTCCGCACCCGAGCTTCGTCACGCCGGACCTGATCCGCGCGTTCGCGGACGTGCCGTCGCTCTGCCCGCACCTGCACCTGCCCGTGCAGAGCGGCTCGACCCGCGTTCTGGCGGAGATGAACCGGCGCTATGACCGCGAGTCCTATTGCGACGTGATCGCGCGGGTTCGGGAGGCACGGCCCGGAATCGCGATCACCACCGACCTGATCGTCGGGTACCCCACCGAGACGGCCGAGGACTTCGAGGAAACGCTCCGCCTGATGGAGGAGCTTCGCTTCGCGGACAGCTACTCGTTCAAGTACTCGGAGCGCCCGGGAACGCCGGCGGAGCGCCGCGGCCTGGGGGAGCTCGCGGACAGCGTGGCGCAGGCGCGACTCGAAGCCGTGCAGGATCTCCAGCACGAGCTGACGCTCGAAGCCCACCGCCGGCGCGTCGGCCAGCGGGTGGAGGTGCTGGTCGAGGGCGCCAGCCGGCACGGCGAAGGCCAGCTGACCGGCCGCTGTCCCGAGCATCGCGTCGTGAACTTCCGCGCCAGCGAGCCGCTCGAGCTCGGCAGCTACGCCTCGGTCGAGATCCAGGCCTGCACGCCGCACTCGTTGCTTGGCGTCGCCATCGCGGAGAACGGCTGAAAAAAAACCGCTCAGCGCCGACAAGGAAGAAGCACTAAGCTGCCTGCGCAACACGGGGGAACTCGTTCGCGCACGAGCAGGGCCCGCGCCGCTTCGCGGACCGAGGAGAGAGGTGGCTCCCAAGGCGCGGATCCTGGCGATCGACGAGCAGCTCTACCTGCGGAGCTTCGTCGAAGGCGTGCTCTCCGAAGCGGGCTACGCCGTTCGAGCGCTCGAATCCGAGGCGAAGGCCGCGGCCGGGCAGGGCGGGGATCAAGCGCCCCAGGTGGTGATCTTCGACCCGGTCCAGCTCGGCCCGGACGTGCTCACGGCCGTCGTTCGCATCCGCGCGCGCTGGCCCGAGGCCGCATTGCTCGCCGTCAGCGCGTCGAGCGATCCGCGCTGGGGTGTCGCGGCCCTGCGCGCCGGGGCGGGGGACTGCCTGCAGAAGCCGCTCGATCGAGGGAGCCTCGTCGCCAGCGTGGCGGCGCTGCTGGTCGCCGACCCGCCTCGCGCTCGCGCTACGCCCGCTCCGTCCGCTGCGCCGGCCGACAGCCGGTTGCTCGACGAGAACGTCCTGCTGATGGGTCGGGTCTCGCTCCTGGAGCGCGGTCTCGCGCTCTTCGCCGAGCCCTCCTCCGATGCGGTCTGTCGCCGCTTCGCCGAGCTCGTCCGTCAGGAGACCGGCGCGCAAACGATCGAGCTGTGGGCCGGACCGGGCGCGGAGAACGAGCTGGCCTTCAGCCTCGTACACGGCGACGCGCCGCGCGTCACATCCGCCGAGGTCTGGCGGTCGGAGGGAACGCCCCGCGACGAGCTGCTCCGCAGCGGGCGCGCGGTCGCCGAGCCGGTGCGCGGGAACCCCGAGGCGCTGCCGTTTCTACTGGTGCCTTGCGCGCGCAACGGCCGGCTTCTCGGCGTTGCGCGGCTCACGCCGGGTGCTCGCGGCGGCTTCGGCGCGCGCGAGCTCGAAATCTCGGCTCGCCTGGGCGAGCTTGCCGCGCTCGCGCTCGAACGTGAACGCGAGCGCGAATCGCTCGCGCGCTCGAGCTTCCGCGATCCCCGCACGAGCCTGCCCGGTCGCGAGTTCCTCGACGAGGTCGGCCGCACGGAGGTGCACAAGGCGCATCGCTTCGGCCGCCGGCTCTCGCTGCTCTGCGTCGACCTCGACGGCTTCGACCTCGTGAAGGACGGCGCCGCCGTCCCGGCGCTGGTTGCGGCCGTCGGACGGACGCTGCGCACGACCGACGTACTGGCCTCCGAGGACGGCCGACGCTTCTGGGTGCTGGTCACCGACACCGACCCGCTCGGTGGCGTCGTGCTCAAGCGCCGCATCGCGCAGCGCCTGCGGGACGTTCTTCGTGAGGCGCGGGCGTCGGCGTCGCCCGCGCTCGGGGTCGCGAACTTTCCCGTAGACGGCGAGAGCCTCGAAGCGCTCGCCGCAGCGGCGCAGCGGCGCGTCCGGGAAGAGCACTCCAGCGTCGTACGCGCGCTCGGCATCGAGCCCGAGACGCCGCTCTCGGCCATGGGCGCGCGCCTGCTCGACCGGGCGCTCTGGCTGCCGCGGGAGTTCGTCGCGGAGGCCGCGGAGCTGATGATCGGCGACCTGGCTTGCCGGCCGCGCGATCGCGGCCTGCTCTTCCTCGCGCCGGGTCCGGAGCGACCGCGCTTCCTGGCGCCGCTGACCGCGCTCGGCGACATGGAGACGGCCACGGAAGTCTTCCTCGCGACGGACGGCGACACGATCCCGTCCGGCCCGGCCGTGACCGCGCTCTCGCTGCCGCCGAACGTCTCGGCCGACACGTCCTGGATCGTCCGCTTCGGCGAGGGCCCGCCGTACGCGCTCGTCGCGGGCAAGCCGCGCGCCGACG
>CAZMKX010000253.1:0-5912 GCA_964566375.1 uncultured Myxococcales bacterium | reverse complement strand
GGCGACGACTTCTCGATCGCCGACATCGCGAACTGGTGCTGGGTGCGCACGTACAAGTGGTCGGGTGTCCCGATCGACGGGCTGGACGGCGTGCGCCGCTGGCTCGACGCGATGAAGGCGCGGCCGGCGTGCCGACGCGGCGTCGAGGTTCCCGTCGCGGTCGCGAGCCTGATCCACGACGAGAAGGCCGCGAAGGCGTTCGCGGAGAAGGCGCGGGGCCAGCTGCAGCGCTGAGCGCGCCGCTCAGGCTGCGCGGTGCAGGAGCAGGAGCGCGGCCGCGCCCGTGGCCGCGACCGTCATCAGCGTCGTCGCGACGCGGCGCGCGAACGGGCTGCGCCCGACCACGAGCAGGATTCCGACCTTGCCGAGCGTCGTGAAGATCGCGACGACGACGACGGCGAGCGTCGCCGTCTCGATGGGAATCTGTCCGTCCTGCGCGAGCCGCGCGAGCGAAAGGCTCGGCGCGTCCGCGCCGATCAGCGCCGCGGCGGCCGAGACTCCGAAGATACCCGCTTCGCCGAACGCCTGGCGCGCGGCGGCCAGGAGCAGGGTCACCGACGCATAGATCGCGGCGAACGTGATCGCGACGCGCATCGTCAGCGGATTCTCGAAGTGGTGCCGCTCGGGCGCAGCCGCGTCGGGTCGATGACGCGCGAAAGCGAGCGCGATTCCGACCGCCAGCATCGCGCCGAGCGGGAGCGCCACGCGGCGCGCGAGCTCGGGCGCGGTGATCCAGAGCATCACGCCCATGCGCAGGAACGCGGTGGACGCCGCCAGCGCGATCAGCGCCTCGTAGAGCCGCGCGTGCGCCACGCCGCGCCCGGCCCGCGCGTACGCGAGCGTGGCCGCCGTGCTCGATACCAGCCCGGACAGAAGCCCCGTCACCACGTGGCTCGCCGCGCCCGCGCGCACGCGCATCAGCACGTAGCCGACGAACGAGAGGCCCGAGATCAGCACCACCATCCGCCACACGTCGCGCGGCCGGATCACACCGTAGATCGGATCGATCGGAGTGTCGGGCAGCAACGGGAGGACGATTCCCGTGATGACCAGGAAGCGGATCAGCGCCTCCATGTCGGTGGGCGAGAGCAGATCCGACGCGCGGTGCAGCGTGCGCTTCGAGCGCAGCAGAACCACCATCACGATCGTGATCACGGTGGCGACGAGTCCCTCGCCCGCCTGCGCGAGCGCGCCGACCGAGAACGTGCACAGGCTCGCCACCTCGGTGGTGTAGCCCGGGTCCAGGTTCTTCTCGGTGTCGAAGCGGTAGCGCAGCACCAGGAAGACCGCGGCAGCGGCGAAGAGAGCCACCGCCATCAGCGGGTGGACGGCGTTCGCCACCAGCACGGAGAGCGCGCCGAGCAGGGCGGTGAACGCAAAGGTGCGTACCCCCGGGAAGTCCTTCTTGTCGCTGCTCTCGTGCTGCGCGACCTGGCGCTCCAGCCCGACGAGCGCGCCCAAGCAGATCGCGACGAACGTCGGCAGGAGCGTGTGAAGCGTGTCCGGGATCGCTCGCCCTCCCCTCTCAGGGTAGTCGGATCGGCTACGCTGGCGCCATGCTGGACCCCGCCATCCACGAGATCGAGGTCAAGGCCAACGGCCTGCGTTTCCACGTGCTCGAAGCCGGCTCGGGCGACCGGCTCGCGCTCTTCCTGCACGGCTTCCCCGAGCTCGCCTTCTCGTGGCGCGCGCAGCTGCCGCTCCTGGCGCAGCTCGGCTACCGCGCCTGGGCGCCTGACCTGCGCGGCTACGGCGGAACCGACCGACCGCAGGGCCTGCCGGCGTACGCGCTCGAGAAGCTGATGGACGACGTCGCGGGCCTGATCGACGCCTCGGGCGCGAAGGAGACCGTGCTCCTCGCGCACGACTGGGGCGGCGTGATCGCGTGGTACTTCGCGCTCCGCCGCATCCGTCCACTCTCGCGACTGGTCGTGATGAACCTGCCGCACCCGGCCGTGTTCCAGCGCGTCGTGCGGAGCGGCTGGAGGCAGCGGCTGCGCTCCTGGTACGTGCTCTTCTTCCAGATTCCGTGGCTGCCGGAGCGACTGATGGCGTCGCGCAACGCATTCGCGATCACGGAGGCGTTTCGCGGCATGGCGGTCGACAAGAGCCGCTTCCCCGAAGAGGTGCTCGACGTGTACCGACAGGCGGCGCTAAGGCCCGGCGCGCTGACCGCGATGATCAACTACTACCGCGCGCTCGTGCGCGGCGGCGGCCAGCGCCGCCAGCACAGCCTGGGCTATCCGCGCATCGACACGCCCGTGCTCATGGTCTGGGGCGAGCAGGACACGGCGCTGGGCAAGGAGCTCACCTACGGCACCGAGGCCTACGTGCCGAACCTGACCCTCCGGTATCTCCCGAACGCGTCGCACTGGGTGCAGCAGGACGCGCCCGAAGAGGTGAACGCGATCGTGAAGGAGTGGCTGGAGAAGTCCGCCAGTCGCTAGAAGTCTCTCGACGCGGCGCACTTCGTCTGAGAGCATGAGTCGTGGCTCGAAGCTCGATTCGAGGCTCGTGGGCTGCTCTCGCAGCGGGACTGGCGTTGCTGAGTCCATCCCTCGGGTGTGTATCCGTTTCACCGGGCAGCGCCCTCGAGTCCGCCCGTCCAGCGCAAGTGAGTTTGCCCGGGGGGGCTTGGCTCGCGCCCGCGACGATCACGGACCCGGACTCCGTCCAGCGCCGCGAGATCGAGCAGTCGCTGACACTCTCGATCGCGACCTACGTCGAGGAGGCGAAGTACTTCTCGCGCGTGAATCGACTGCCCGGGACTCCGCGTCCGGACGAGTACGTGCTGCGCTTCGAGTTCAGCCGCTATCGGATGGAGCGGACGCCTCACCCCGCGTACTTTCCACTCGCGATCCTCACGCTGACGATCTACATCTGGGTGGGTGGGCCGATCTACGTAGACGAGTCCACGCTCACGGGTGAGCTCGTCGTGACGGACGTTTCCGGAAAGACGCTCGTGCAGGTCTCGGACTCGTTCGCGGATCAACACGACGTCTCGTTCAACTCGCCGGACTACATGTTCCCGACCGGGATGACGGCGCGCACGACACTCGTGCGCACGCTGCTCGATCGCGCCGTGCAGGACCTGGAATCCCGCGCTGTCGCCAAGCCTCGCTCCACAGGAGTCTCGAAGTGACCGCACAGCTCACCGCCCGACGCTTCGTCGTGTACGCCATGCTGATCGTGTTCACGACCGGCTGCGTGATGCTGCGCGCGGGCGAGCTCCCGCGCGTTTCGCCGTGGCCGCCCGAATCCGCTTCGGCCAAGAAGACGGTGAGCATCGCGGTCGCCTCGGGCCAGACGCTGATGAACGGGTCCCCCGGCGAGCCGCCCGCGGCGATGGTCGAGCAGCGGCGCGAGCTGGTGCAGGCCGAGTACGTGGGCTCGGGGCTCTTCGCGGCCGTGGTTCCCGACGGCCACGACGCTGACTTGCGCGCCGACGTCATCATCTCCGAGGACGGCGAAGGCAGTCAGGTGCTCGCGTTCCTCTCGGGCTTCACGCTCGGCGTGATTCCCGCGCGCGCGAAGAGCCGCATGACGATGCAAACGACCTTCAAGAACGCCGAAGGCGACACGCTCGCGAAGTTCGAGAAGTCCGAGACGACGACGATGTGGATCCAGATCCTGCTGATCTTCGCGATGCCCTTCAATCGGCCGATTACCGTGGCCAACGAGGCCTTCGAGGATCTCAGCCGCGCGACGCTCGTCGACGCACACGCGCAGGGCGTTCTCTGACGACGCCGTCTGCGCGTGTGCTGGCCGGCTCGACTGGCGCTCGAGCGTGCCCGAGCCCGCCGCGGTCAGGCGGTACTCCGCTAGGTCGAAAGCTGGGAGCGCATGAACGCAGAGACGGCGCGGTGGAACGCTTCCGGCTGCTCCACCTGCGGCGCGTGGCCTGCGTTCGCGATCACCTCGAGCCGGGCGCCCGGGATCTTCTCGGCCATGTAGCGCGAGCCGCCCAGGAAGGCCTCGTCGTGCTCGCCGACGACGATGAGCGTCGGCACCGCGATTCCGGGCAGCGATTCGAGCACGCGCCCGTCGTGCTGGGCCAGGATTCCGCGCGCGGCGCGCGCGAGACCGAGCGAGCGCGCATCCCCCTTGGCTTCGAAGTTCTGCGCGATGCGCTCTGCGCGCGCGTTCCAGCCGGCGCGGGGCGCGTCGCTGCGGTAGCCGGGCCCCGTGTCGATCAGGATCAGGCCCGCGACGCGCGCGCGGTGCGCGAGCTGGAACTCGAGCGAGAGAAAGCCGCCGAGCGAGTGACCGGCGAGCACCGCGCGTTCCGCGCCCGCGCGGTCGAGCAGTGCGGCCATGTCGGCGAGCGAGAGCGGCACCGAGTACGCGGCCGGATCGGACGGCGCGTCGCTCCGGCCGTGACCGCGCAGATCCCAGGTGATGACCGTGTGCGTGCGCGCGAGCGTCTCGACGTTCTTCGCGAAGTCCGCCGACGAGCCGGTGAACCCGTGCGTGAGCAGGAGCGCCGGCCCGCTTCCCGTGATCTCGAAGTGAACGCTCACCGCTTCGTCGCGAGATTCTTCGGCACGTCGCGGAACGGGCGCGCGGCGTCGATCTGCGGATCCTTCGGCAGGCCGAGCACGCGCTCCGAGACGATGTTGCGCTGAATCTCGTCGGTGCCGCCGGCGATCGAGACGGCCGGCACCGAGAGCAGGATCTCGGCGATGATTCCCTCGAGCGGGCCGTCGGCGCCCTTCAGCATCGCGTCGGAGCCCGTGATCAGCGTGTGCACGTGCGCGGCATCTTTGGCGACCTGACTGGCGTAGAGCTTGCCGAGCGATCCTTCCGGCCCCGGCGGGCGGCCGAGCACGCGCGCCGCCTTCGCGCGGCGACCGGTCCACTCGGCCGCGCGCGCGAGCGAGAGCAGCTTCGCGATCGCCTGCCGCACGAGGGGATCCTTGTCCCGGCCGGTGGCCTTCGCGCGCTCGATGATCAGATCGACGCGGCCCGCGCGCTGCGGGTACCACACGTACGGCGCCATCAGCTCGGCGATCTCGGCGCGGTTCTCCTCGACGGCACGCCCCGCGCCCTTCGGCGACCGCCCGCGCGCCTGGATCGCGTCGAACGAGCGCCGCTCGTGCGCGAGCGTGGCGAGCGCCACCGTCCAGCCGTTGCCGATCTCGCCGATCGCGTTCGCCGCGTGCACGCGCGCGTCGTTGAAGAAGACCTCGTTGAACGAGGCGTGGCCGTTCATCTGCTTCAGCGGCCGCACGACCACGCCGGGCTGGTGCATCTCGATCGCGAAGTAGGTGATGCCGCGGTGCTTGGGCACGTCCCAGTTCGTGCGCGCGAGCAGCATGCCCCAGCGCGCGTGGTGCGCGCTCGTGCTCCAGAGCTTCTGGCCGTTGATCACGTACTCGTCGCCGTCGAGCTCGGCGCGCGTCGTGAGTCCCGCCAGGTCCGACCCGCTGCCCGGCTCGCTGAACAGCTGGCACCAGGTGTCCTCGCCCGTGACGATCGGGCGCAGCAGGCGGCGCTTCAGGTCGTCGGAGCCGTGCTCCAAGATCGTCGGCGCGGCCAGCGTCATTCCGCCACCGCTGGGTGTACCCACGGCGCCGGCGCGCTCGAACTCCTCGGCGACCACGTCGCCGAGCGCGACCGGCAGCCCGCGGCCGAACCACTCGACCGGCCACGTCGGACAGCCCCAGCCCGAATCGGCCAGGAGATTGCGCCACTCGACGAGCGAAAGATCCGGGCACCAGTGGGTCTCGAGCCAGGCGCGAACCTCGCGACGAACCTGCTCGGCGTCCATCACAGCCCCCACGCCTGCACGAGCTTCTCGCGGTGCCAATCGGGATCGCCCAGAAACACCTCGCTTGCCTTCGCGCGCTTGAAGAAGAGGTGCACGTCCTGCTCCCAGGTGAAGCCGAGCCCGCCGTGGATCTGGATCGCCT
>CAZMKX010000252.1:0-5937 GCA_964566375.1 uncultured Myxococcales bacterium | reverse complement strand
AGCCCGAGCACCGCGAAGTAGCCCGCGACGGGAATCAGGTTCGGCACGAGCGCGCGCAGTCCCGCGCGTGGCGAGACGAACAGGACCGACAGGATCACGTACACGACCGCGAGCGAGAGCGCGATGCTCTGCGCCTGACGGATCGCGACGTCGTCCCACAGGCTCTGGAACGCGATCGCCTGTCCGGTCACGCGTGCGCGCAACGGGTCGGGCAGCTCGCCGAGCCGCCGCTCCAGCCGTTCGACGAGCGCGCGAAGGTCCGCGGTGCCCGGACGCGGCGTGCGCACGATCAGGTTCGCGCGCTGCCAGGCGGCGTCGAGAAGCACGTCCTGCTCGTCGTTGCGTCCCAGGAGCAGGAGCTGGCCGACGCGCGCGCGCTCGTCGGGAAATGCGCTCTCGGTCGGCTCGGGTGCGCTCGTCGCGGCGTGGAGCTGCGCGATCCAGTCGACCACCGAGCTCGTTCCGCCGACCTCCGGCTGGCGCTCCAGCCAGCGCTGCAGGAGCGCCAGCGCGCGCAGGTTGGCGGGCTCGGAGAAGCCCTCGCGATAGCCGCTGTCGATCACGATGCTGAAGGCCGTCGCGCCGTCGAGCGCGCGATTGATGGCCTCGAAATCCGAGCGCACCTTCATGCCCGGCGAGAAGGCGCGCGCCGACTCGGTCGAGATCTGGACGCGCGACGCTGCGGCGAGCACCGCGAGCAGGAGCACGGCGAAAGCAGCGATGATCACGGCCCGCCGACGCACCACGAGCTGCGCAGTCGCGCTCGCGAGGCGCGCGAAGCGATCCGGCGGAAGCGGCGCGGCGCTCGCGGAAGCGAAGCGGCGCGGGCGCCCGAACGCGAGCAGGAGCGCCGGTGTCACCGTCATCGCGGCGAGGTAGGCGACGCCGATCCCCACGAGCGCGAGACCGCCGAACTCGCGCACGGCCGTCACCGGGGTCGCGAGCGTCGCGAGCAGGCCCGCGGCCGTGGTCCCGGCGGCGAGCAGCATCGGTCCCCAGGTCCGGCGCAGCGCGCGCACCATGAGCACCGTCGGGTCGCCGCCCGGCGCGGCGCGCAGCTCGTCGTAGTACGCCGAGATCACGTGCACCGCGTAGACGAGGCCCAGGATGACCAGGAGCAGCGGAACCATCACCGTGACGGCGTTCAGCGGACGGCCCCAGTAGCCGACGAGCGCGAGTGTCCACACCTGTGCGAGCGCGATCGTCACGAGCGGCAGGAGAACGCCGCGCCAGGTGCGGAACGCGAGCGTCAGCACGCCGCAGAGCACGAGCAGGATCGCCGGCAGCCGGTCGCGCAGCGCGGCCGACGTGGCGCCGACCTCCGCAACCTTGACCCACGGCGTGCCCGAGATGTGCACCTCGACGCCGCGCGACTCCGCGCGCGCGACGCGCGAGATCTCGGGATCGAGCTTGCGCGCGAAGAACTCGCGATCCGAGAAGTCGACGAAGTGGACGACGATCGCGGTCATGCGCCCGTCGCGCGAAACCAGACTGCCGGCGAGGAGCGGATTCGCGAGCACCGCGTCGCGCAGCGCCGTGCGCTCCGCGTCGTTCGCGGGCAGCTGCAGGAGGAGCGGCGAGAGGACGAGCTCGTCGTCGCGAGCGCGCGGAACCGGAAAGGTCGCGAGCGAGCTCACGTGGTGCACGCCCGGCAGCGCCTCGAGACCGTGGGAGACCCGCACCAGCGATTCGAGCGCCTCGGGCGCGAAGGCGTCCGCCGCGTGCAGCGCGACGATCACCGTCTCGTCGTTGCCGAAGATCCGCCGGGCGCGACGGTAGAAGGCGCTGGTCCCCGCGTCGCGGGGCAGGAGCTGATTGGTCGACGGGTCGTAGTGGACGCGGAGCTCGCCCGTCTCGAGGTCGATCACGCCCGGCAGCACGCCCGCCGTGAGCGCGAGCGCCACGCCGAGCACCCACCAGGGACGGCGTGCGAGCGCGCGCAGCAGGCGGCTCATCACGGGAGGGCTCCCGTCCGAGCTATTTCAGCTTCTCGCCCAGCTTCTCGGGCGCGAAGAATCCCTCGGGAAGCTTGGCGTCGAGGGAGAGGTCGACGAGCTCCACGCGCGTCTCGCTGCCGTCCTTCGCATCCGTCATCACGGCGGCCGTCGCGCGCGCGAAGCCGTTCTCGCGTTTCACCGCCGTGGGAACCGCGGTCATCACCTTGCGCGGAGCCCTGCCGCCGTCGAAGCCCGCCTCGAAGCACTCGCGGCGCAGGACGACGCACCATTCCTTGTCGAGCGCGGTGAGGATGCGTTCGTAGGCCGAGCCCTCGTCTGGCGCTGGCGTCACCTGGATGACGAAAGCGGGCCGGCCCTCGACGGCGGTGTCGTCGAGCCTTCGGATCTGCCCCGGGTACAGGATGCGCGCGAAGCGGGCGAAGTCCTCGAAGGTGAGATCGGTTCCGAAGAGCTCCCCCTCGTGCGAGTGCGCGTGTCGCGCGACGGGCTCGGCCGGGGTCGCGATCCACGCGTCGCCGATCTCGTCGCCCTCGCTGAACAGATACGCCGCGGGCCTTCCCGCCGCGCCTCCCTTCGAGGCCACGATCACCTTGCGCCCGCTGTCCGCCGGCTGCGAGCTCCAGTACTCGCCCTCGATCTTGCGCTCCTCGCCCTTGCCGCTCTTCCACGTCATGACGAAGCCGCCGTGCGCCGAGGGCGGCAGGCTCTTCTGCCAGCAGTCGATGATCTCCTCGAGCGAGCCCGCCGCCGACGACGGGCGAACGGGCAGCAGCGAGAGCGCGACGGCGGCGATGCACGCGACCCAGGCAGACACGCGGGTTTCCAGCATGGCTCGTATCCTACCGGCGGACCGCAGGCGCGCAATCAGCCGAGCGTCGCCACCAGCTCGCGTCCGGCCTTCTCCACGAACGCCATCTGGTCGTTCTCGGTGCGACCGGGATTCAGGAGCACGAGCCGGTCGACGCCGAGCGCCTCGTAACGCCGAGCGGTGTCGGCATCGACGGAACCGGGCGGCGTGACCGTGATCTCGAGCCGGCCGAGCCTGGCGTCGCGGTCGAAGCGCTGCTCGGCGGCGCGCAGGCCCGCGATCGCCTGCTCGGTCGCTTCGAGATCGAGCGCGAAGCCGTACCAGCCGTTTCCGTAGCGCGCGGCGCGTCGCAGCCCGGACGGGCTCATTCCGCCGACCACGATCGGCGGGTGCGGCTGCTGCAGCGGCCGAGGCTGCGCCTGGATTCCGCCGAACGCGACGAACTCGCCCTTGTACTCGGGCTTGTCCTGCGTCCACAGCGCGACGATCGCCTCGATGTACTCGTCGGTGCGTTTGCCGCGGTCCGCGAACGGCGCGCCGAGCGCCTGGAACTCGGGCTTCAGGTAGCCGGCGCCGAGCCCGAAGATCAGCCGGCCCTTGGAGAGCCGGTCGACGCTCGCGAGCTCCTTGGCGAGCACGACGGGATTCCGCTGCGGAAGGATGATGATTCCCGTTGCGAGCCTGAGGGTGGTCGTCTGGCCGGCGAGGAAGGCCAGCGCGACGGCGGGGTCGAGGAACTTCGCGCCCGGCGGGGCGGGCGAGGGCGGAACCTGCGGATCGGGCAGAACCACGTGCTCGCCGGTCCAGACCGAGTCGAAGCCCGAGGCCTCGGCGGCTCGCGCCACGCGCACCGCGACGTCCGGCTCTGCACACGCGCCGGTGTTGATCCCGAAAAGCCCGAACTTCATCCCGCCACTCCAGCCGCGCCCCGGCGCGCGGCCCGGATTCTACTCCGCGCGCCGGAAGTCACGCGACCTCCTCGCGACCGAAGAGCAGCTGGACCAGCGGACGATCCTTGGGACGGAAGAACAGGTAGACGTGGTCGCCGACGGCGAGCACGGTCCCGCCCTCGGGCGCGATCAGCGATCCCCCCCGCACGACCAGGAGCACGCGACAGCCCTCGGGCAGCGGCAGCTCCGAGACGCGCACGCCCGCCACGACGAGCGCCCGCGAGATGTGGAAGGACACGAGCTCCCCGTCGAGCGCCTGGGTCGAGTTGATCTCGAGCACGGCTTGCGGGGGGAGCGGCTCGTCGGAGAGCAGAGACAGCTTGCGTGTGGTCCACGCGACCGTCGCGCCGGGCAGGACGGCGCCCACCACCACGACGAAGAAGACGACGTCGAAGATGCGCTCCGCGCCCGGCACACCCGACATCACGGGGAACGTGGCGAGGATGATCGGCACCGCGCCGCGCAGGCCGACCCAGCCGATGCACGCGACCTCGCTTCGATCGAAGCCGAACGGCCAGAGACAGAGCGCGACGACGAGCGGCCGTGCGACGAACGCGAGCAGGAGCGCGATGCCGAGCCCGACGCCAGCGATGGCGCCCAGACGGGACGGATAGACGAGCAGACCGAGCAGCAGGAACATCCCGACCTGTCCGAGCCAGGCCGCCGCGTCGTGGAACCGCAGAACGCTCGAGCGATTCGGAATGCGGGCATCGCCGATCGCGATCGCGCAGATGTACACCGACAGGAAGCCGCTGCCACCGAGCAGTGTCGGAAGACCGAAGGCGAGCAGCGCGATCGCGCTCGTCAGCACCGCGTACAGACCCGCGGCGGGAAGGCGAACGGTCTGAAGGAGCCAACGACCGCCCAGGCCCAGCGCCGCGCCCACGCCCGCGCCGATTCCGAGCTGGGTCGGCACCTCGAGAAGCGCCCAGGCGGATGGCGCCGTTCCCGAGACGATCGCCTCCGTGAGTCCGATGGTCAGGATCACCGCCACCGGATCGTTCAGGCCGGACTCGAGCTCCAGCGTCGTTCCGACGCGGTGGCGAAGCCGGATCCCGCTCGAGCGCAGCACCGAGAACACGGCCGCCGCGTCCGTCGACGACACGACGGCGCCGAGCAGGAGCGCCGGCTGCCACGCGAACCCGAGGGCGTGCGCGCCGAGCGCGACGATGCCCGCCGTGGCCGCGACGCCGACGGTCGCGAGCACGGCTGCCGGCGCGAGCCCGCGGCGCATCGAATCGAGGGACGTGTTGAGCCCGCCGTCGAAGAGGATCAGCGCGAGCGCGGCCGTGCCGAGGCGGAAGCTCGCCTGGTAGTCGTCGAACGCGATGCCGATCGGGCCGTCCGAGCCCGCGAGCATGCCGATCGCCAGGAAGACCAGGAAGATCGGTACGCCGAGCCGTCCGGACACCCGGCTCAGCACGATCGCGAGCGTCATCAAGGCGCCCGTGACGGCGAAGAGGCTCGCGGTGGTGAAGGGCTCGGCGATCGGCACGTCGTGTTCGCTCAGCGCGCCGCTGCGCGAGCGGAGATCCGCGCGAGCGCCTCGGCGTGCCGCGCGAACTCCGCCGCGTCCTCGTAGCGGCTGCCGTGCACGAGCCGCGTTGCGCCGGCGTCGCGATACGCGCGCGCGAGGTCGGCCGCGCGCGAGTTGTCCTCGAGCGGAAGACGCGTCATCACCGCGATCTCGGGCGCGGGCTTGCCCGCCGCCGCGAAGGCCGCGCGCAGCGACGCGGCGTGCTTCGCGAGGTCGTCCGGCTTCAAGCCGATCGGCATCCAGCCGTCGCCGTGTCGAGCCGCGCGCGCGAGCGCGTGCGGCGGCGCGCCGCCGACCAGGACGAGCGGACGCGCCGGTCTCGGCAGGAACAGGAACTTCTGGCCGTGTCGCTCGACCACGTCGTGCGCGAACGCGTCGTTCAGGAACGCGAGCACGTCGTCGGTACGCGCGCCGCGCTCGGAACGCGGCACGCCGAGCGCGCGGAACTCGGGCGCCATCCAGCCGACGCCCACGCCGAGCGCGACCAGGCGCCCGCCGGAGAGCTCCTGTACGGTCGCGATCGCCTTCGCCGTCGGCAGCGCCGGGCGATACGGCAGGATGAGGACCGCCGTCGCGAGGCCGATGCGCTCGGTTTTCGCGGCCAGCCACGCGAGTGCCGTCAGTGGATCGAGATAGCGGCCGCCGGAGCCCTCGGCGTCGTCCGGCGGGATCGCGATGTGGTCC
>CAZMKX010000251.1:0-5947 GCA_964566375.1 uncultured Myxococcales bacterium | reverse complement strand
TGGATCGTGCGATCTAGTCCTCATCGCCAAGCGAGATCTGCCGCAGTCCTTGCGGCTGGCCAGCGTCTGCCAGGATCTGGACGAGAAGCTGAGCGCTCCCGCGGCTTCGCGGCGCTCCTCTTGATCGCACTCGTTCGTGGATATCGGCTCGTGATCTCTCCTTGGCTTGGATCCGCCTGCCGATTCCAGCCGAGCTGTTCGCAGTATGCGGTTGCCGTCCTCGAGCAGGATGGAGCGCTGCGCGGCACGTGGCGCGCGCTGCGCCGAATCTCCCGCTGCCACCCGCTTGGCGGCGGCGGCGTGGATCTTCCCTGAGGGGTTTTGAGTTGGACCGCCTTCAGATCGTCGCGATCGCTCTCGCCATATCGCTGATCGCGGTCTCCTATCTGTTCAGGCCTCCGCCCCCGCCCGAGCCAGAAGCTCCGGTCACGGCAGAGGCGCCTGCGGATGCGCCGCCGGAAACGCCGGAGCTGCTTTCCACACCCGAGGCGATCGGCTCCTCGCTGACGGCTGAGGCGCCTGCCGCACAAGCTGCGCGCGTGACGCTGGAGAATGACGCGATCAGGATCCGCGTCAGCACCCTCGGCGGACGAATCGAGGAGGCACAGCTCACCCAGTTCCGCGCCACCGTCGCTCCCGACTCCGGTCCCGTGGATCTCGTAACTGCCGAATCTAGAGGCGCTTTCTTCATCTTTCTCGGACCGGAGCCGCTGCGCTCCCTGGAGGGCGTCGCCTACGACGTCGTTTCGTCGGATGCCCACAGCGTCGAGCTGCGCGCCGAACAGAACGGGATCACGGTCACGCGACGCGTCGAGATCGATGACGCGGGCTATGGCGGCCGGGCAACCGTGTCAATCAAAAACGGGGGGGCGGCGCCGGTCCGGCCGAAGTTCGACGTCGTTTTCTATGGTCAGGAGCGCCCCGTTTCCGCTCCCGATCATTTCCTGAACTACAGCCTCGTCGCCTCCGTCGACGGGACGACGCATCGCACGCCCATCTCGGGAATCGGGACCGCGGGCTTCCTCGGTGGGTTGCTCGGCCGCAGCGCGCCGACGGGCACCTCGTATTCGCCGCCGGTGGTTTGGGTCGGTGTCGACAGCCAGTACTTCCTGTCGTCGGCGATCACCGAGAACAGCCGCGACAGCTCGGCTTTCCTCGGTCCTCTGGGCCGGGATCTCGGCCAGGCGGCGCTGGGAGCGGCGTCGTTCGAAGTGCCGCCGGGCACGGGCATCTCGCGCAGCTATCGACTCTTCTTCGGACCCAAGGTCCCGGCCGTCGTGGCAACCGTCGACCCGCGGCTCGAGGACTCGATCAATGCGGGTTGGGCTCTCGTCCGGCCGCTGGTCCACGCCTTCGAGGCCATGCTTCGCTGGACCTATGACCACGTCATCGCCAACTACGGGGTCGCGATCATCTTGCTGACCCTTCTCGTCCGAGTGCTGACGTTCCCCCTGACGCAGCGGTCGATGAAGTCGATGAAGAAATTCGCCGTCATCGCGCCGCAGATGAAGGAGCTTCAGGAGAAGTACGGCAGCGACCGGGAGAAACTCCAAGAGGAGATGATGAAGCTGTATCGCCAGAAGGGCATGAATCCGCTCTCGGCGATGGGTGGCGGCTGCGTCCCGATCCTCATTCAGATGCCGTTCATGATCGCGCTCTACTTCGCGCTGCAGACCTCCATCGAGCTGCGTCATGCGCCGTTCGCGCTCTGGATCAACGATCTGTCGGCGCCCGAGAACCTGGCCTCGATCGCGGGCCTGCCGATCCGGCTTCTGCCTCTGCTGATGGGCGGCTCGATGCTCTTGCAGCAGCGCATGACACCAGCACCGAACGCAGACCCTCAGCAGCGTCAGATGATGACACTGATGAGTGTTGTCTTCACGTTCATGTTCTATCAGTTCCCGTCGGGGCTCGTGCTCTACTGGTTCGTGAGCAACCTTCTCGGGATTGCACAGCAGCTGTACGTGAATCGATCGCCGGTGGAGCCGGCGAAGTGAGTCGAGTCGGAAGGAGCGAGGAATGGATGCATCGGTAGGGGACGTGCGGGAGTTCGTGGCGGAGAGCCGCGAAGAGGCCATTGCCAAGGCCGAGAGCTTTTTTCGGGTCGGAGCAGACCAGCTCGAAATTTGGGTGGTTCCGCCTACAGTCCAAGTGAATGGTCTCGGGGCGAACGTGCTGCTGATTGCGGCACCGCGCGGAGCGCGCTCCGCTCCTCGAGAGCGCGAAGAGCGGCAAGCTCCGCAGCGCGAGGAACGGCGCCCGGAGCCTCGGCGCGAAGCGCGACCGGAGCGCGAATCGAGGCCAGAGCGAGCCGAGCGGGTCGAGCGACCCGAGCGCGCGGAGCGGCCGGCTCGTCCGGAGCGTCGCGAGCCCGCTGCAGAACGCCCCGCAGAACGCACGGCGGAGCGGCCGCGTGAGCGCGGTCCCCGCCCCGATCGCCCGGAGCGGGTCGATCGCCCCGAGCGCGGTCCGCGCGCCGAGGCCCGTCCGCGTCCGGAGCGTCCCGCCGCGCGGCGCCCGGAGCCGGAGCCGGTCGAGGACGTCGAGGAGGGCGAGCTTGGCCCGGTGGGGGAGTTCGTGGCTGGAATCCTCGAGCGGATGAAGCTGCGCGAGGTTGCAATCACCGAAGCCGAAACGGACGACGGTGACATCATCATCAGCCTCGCGGGCAAGTCGATCGCCGCGCTCGCGGATCGCGAGCCGAGACTCGCGGCGGCGCTCTCGCACCTTGCCCACCGAGCGGCGGAGATGCTCGTCGACGAGGAGGCGGCAGCCCGCGTCGAGATCAAGGGAACGCGCCGGCCGCAACAGGACGACGGCAACGAACGCTCTGGCCGGGACAGCCGGCGCGACGGACGCCGTCCGGAGCGCGGCGCCGACCGAGACCGCGGACGCGATTCGGACGATCGCGACGTCGACGAAGTTGCGCTCGAGCGCATGGCTCGAGAGGGTGCGGAGATCGTGCGCCGAACGGGCGAGCCTGAGCTGCTTCGCCCGATGAACTCACGAGAGCGCTGGGTGGTACACAACGCCCTGAAGGACGAGCGCGGCGTGCGGTCGGAGAGCGAAGGCGAGGGGCCGCGAAAGCGCGTTCGCATCACGCCGGATTGAGCGCAGCCCCCGAACGCGAACGCGAGCTCGCGGTTTTCGGCCGCGAGCTCGCGCGCTGGGGCTCGCGCATGAATCTGGTCGGATCGACGGATCCGGCGGCGATTGCTCGGCACGTGGCCGACGCGATCGCCGCCGTCCCACTCCTCTCTCAGGGCGCGAGCTTGGTCGATCTGGGCAGCGGCGCCGGATTTCCTGGCCTGCCGATCGCGATCGCGCGCCGGGATCTCCATGTGAGCCTCGTCGAGGTGCGCGAGAAGCGGGTCGCGTTCCTGCGGCACGTAGCCAGGACGCTCGCACTCGACGTCGACATCCGTCATCAGTCCTTCGAGGTCGCACCTTTCGCAGCCTTCGACTTCGTCACCCTCCGCGCCGTCGCTGCCCCCGAACGATCACTCGAAATCGCGCGACCCTGGGTCGCCGAGAGCGGGCAGATCTTCATCTGGGCGGGCGCCGGAGTGCTCCTGCCCGGCGCTGAACCGATCGCGCTCGCCTCGGGCGGGTCGATCTTGCGCGTTCGAGCGGCGGCGTTTTCCCGTGGAACAGACTGAAGTCGCACAGGTCTGCGCGATTCGCCTCCTTGCACGTGGAACTCTGAGCTAGTATCCGCCTGCGCGACTCGCGCGGGGTGAAGAGTGGCTCGGGTCATCGTTGTCGCAAACCAGAAGGGTGGCGTCGGAAAGACGACGACCGCCGTGAATCTCGCAGCGTCGCTTGCGGCTGCGGAGTGCCCGACACTCCTGATCGACTTCGATCCCCAGGCCAACGCAACGTCGAGCCTCGGTTTTTCCTCCGAGGACTTCCAAGGCGACATCTACGACGCGCTTCTCGGAGACGCCAAGCTCAGCGAGGTCCTGCTCGAGACACAGCTGCAGTTCTTGAAGCTCGCCCCGTCATCGACTGAGCTGGTAGGCGCCGAGGTAGAGCTCGCTGCGGCACCGGACCGAGAGCGCCGCCTGGCGCGTGCCATAGACGAGATTCGCGAGCAATTCCGGGTAGTTTTGATCGATACGCCGCCCTCGCTCGGGCTTCTGACGCTGAACGCGCTGGTTGCGGCGGATTCGGTGCTCGTGCCCCTGCAGTGCGAGTACCTGGCGCTCGAGGGCCTCGCGAAGCTCACGCAAACCATTGATCTCATTCGGACTTCCATGAATCCGAAGCTCGAGATCGAAGGTCTCGTGCTGACGATGTACGACGTCCGCAACAATCTGGCGCTGCAGGTCGCCCGCGAGGCCCGCGAGCACTTCGGCGGACGCGTCTTCCGAACGGTGATCCCGCGAAATGTCCGCCTCTCCGAAGCGCCGAGCCACGGGAAGCCCGCGCTTCTGTACGACATCAACTCCAAAGGCGCGCTCAGCTATCTGCAGCTCGCCGAGGAAGTCCTGGAAAGGATCGAGCATGGCCACACGTAAAGCCCTGGGACGAGGACTGTCCGCGCTGATCCCCGCGGCCCCGGCAGCGGCGCCGACCGCACCCCGCTCGGAAGCGACCGCCTTGGAGCTCGACGACACCGCCGTAAGCGCGCCGCTCTTCGTCGCGATCGGAAAGATCGCGCCCAACCCGAGCCAGCCGCGCAAGCAGTTCCGAGAGGGCGAGCTCTCGACGCTCGCGGCATCGATTCGAGAGCAGGGAATTCTCCAGCCGCTCGTCGTCCGGCGGCGTGGTGACGGTTACGAGCTCATCATCGGCGAGCGACGCTGGCGCGCCGCACAGATCGCGGGGCTGGACGAAGTCCCGACCGTGATCCTGGATGCGACGGATCGCCAGGTCGTCGAGATGGCGCTGGTGGAGAACGTCCAGCGCGCGGATCTCAACCCGATGGAGCTCGCCGAAGCCTTCAAGGTTCTGGTCGATGTCGAGGAAATGACGCAGGACGAGGTCGGCCGTCGGGTCGGGCTCGATCGCTCGAGTGTGGCTAATCACCTACGTCTCCTCGAGCTCCCGCAGGCGATCCAGCAGGATCTGATCGACCAGCGAATCTCCATGGGGCACGCAAAGGCCATTCTGCAGGTGCCGAGCTCGCAGCGGACCTTGATCCGCGATCAGATCGTCCGCCAAGGCCTGTCGGTCCGGGCCGCTGAGGAGCTCGGTCGACGCGCTGCGTCATCTGCCCCGCCACGCGCGCGCCCCGGGCCGTCGCGAGACGTGCACATGATCGACCTCGAGGATCGGCTTCGGCGCGCGCTGAAGACCAAGGTGCGCCTGGTCGGCCGTCGCGCGCGCGGACGCATCGAGATCGAGTTCCACGGCGAGACCGAGCTCGAACGCCTCAGCGAACACCTGCTCGGAGAATCCACATGAAGGACGGACTTCAAACCTTTCTGGACAGCGGCACCTCGTTCGAAGGAAAGATTTCCTTCACCGGGGCTGTGCGGATCGACGGTCACTTCCGCGGGACGGCGATTGCGGATGGCACGCTGATCGTCGGCGAGACGGGAACGATCGACGCGAAGCTCGAGGTGCGTAGCTTGATTATTAAAGGATCCGTCGTGGGTGATGTCACCGCGAAGGAGCGGGTGGAGGTCGGCCCGCAAGGCCGGATCGACGGTGTCGTTCGAACGCCTCGGCTCAGAATCGACGAGGGGGCGCAGGTGAGCGCCCGGATCGAGATGGGCGAGCCGCCGCGTCCGGAGGTCGGGGCCTCGCCAAAACGCTGAGACGCCTCCAAGGGCCGCTCGGGGGCAGCGAAATGTGGCAGCGCCGCTGATTGACTTGAACCTCGCCTTTGCCATATTCCCGACCGCCCTGGCGGGGTTGTGAAGCCAACGCTCGGGCCACGCGTGCGACCGATGTGCGGCGGTGCGAGTCGACGATCTCGCTGCCGCCGTAAGCGTCTCCG
>CAZMKX010000250.1:3981-5955 GCA_964566375.1 uncultured Myxococcales bacterium | reverse complement strand
CTCTTCCTGAACATCCTGCCGACCTGCATCCAGGATCCCGACTTCCAGGCCGCGCGGGTGCGCGAGACGCTGGCCTCGCTCGGGCTGGGTCCGCGGAACCTCGTGCTCGAGATCTCGGAGCGACAGGCGATCTCGAACTTCCCGATCTTCCGCGAGGCGATCGATCACTTCTCGGGTCTCGGCTTCCGGATCGCGCTCGACGACACGGGCGCGGGCTTCTCGAGTCTCGAGGCGGCGCTCGAGCTGCAGCCGGACTTCCTGAAGATCGACATGTCGCTGGTTCGCAGCATCGAGGAGAGCCCGGAGAAGCAGGAAGTCCTGCGCGGGCTGCAGTCGCTCTCGGCGAAGATGGGCTCGCGCGTGATCGCCGAGGGCATCGAAACGGCGCAGGAGCTCGCGGCGATCCTCGCGCTCGGGATCGAGTGCGGACAGGGCTTCTATCTGGGACGCGGCAGCGCAGCGCCGAGCGGCGTTGCACCGTCGCCGGAGACCGGCAGCGCGCGGTAGAATTCGCGTGTGACCGAACGCGCGCGTCCGCCCGCCGACATCGCTCCCGCCGACTTCTTCCGGCGCTGGGCGCCCGAGGCGGTGAATACCGATCCGGACCGCCGGAGCAAGATCGAGGGCCTGAACGCGCGCATCCAGTTCGAGCTCGCGGGAGAGGGCGGCGGTCCGTTCTGGCTCGCGCTCTCGGACGGGTGCGTGAGCGGCGACGCCGGACGCGTCGAGTCCCCCGACCTGGTGCTGTCGACCGACCTCGCGACCTGGCGGAAGCTCAACGCGGGCGAGATCGCCGCGCCGACCGCGGTCATGAAGGGCAAGCTCCGCTTCCAGGGCTCGATGTACCTCGCCCTGAAGATCCACTTCATCGTCGGCTGAGCCGACGGCGGCTTCTCAGCCCTGTTTGTCCCGGCGGTGCGCGAAGACCACTTTGTCGTGGTGCTTGCGGAGCTGCGCGTGAACCTTGTCGAAGGCCTCCCGCGCCGCAGCGAGCACCGTCTCCGGATGCTTCGCGCTGGACGCCAGGTCGATGTGCTTTCCGGTCACGTGCACGTGCACCTCGTGGGAGTGCCGGTCGTGCGAGACCGTGACCTCGACGCGCGACGTCTCCGGGAAGTCTCCGCGCAGCGAGTCCGCCCAGCCCTCGCACTCGCCGCGCAGGATCTCCGAGTGCGGGGTGTCCCGAAAGTGGATGTGGAATGGCATGCCCCGGACTCTACCGCCCGCGATCGCGAAGCGCGAAGAGGTGTTGCTAGACTGCGCGCACTCGAGGAGGGTCTGCCGTCATGCCCAAGGTGCTGATCCCACCGCCGTACCGCGGACCGACGGACGGCGTCGGCGAGCTCGCCGTCGAAGCGGAGACCGTGCTCGGCTGCATCGAGGCGGTCGAGCGGAAGTTCCCCGGCTTCCGCGCCCAGGTTCTCGACGGACGCGGCGTGCCGCACCGTTTCGTGAAGCTGTTCGTGAACTCCGAGCCGGTCGACCCGAAGAAGCTGGACCAGACGGTCCGGGGCGACGACGCGCTCGAGATCGTGGCCGCGATCGCCGGTGGCTGAAAGCGACGGGCCGGTGGTAGTCTGTTGAACCTGCAAGGAGGTTGGCGATGGAAGGCGACAAGATCGTTCACGTGAACATGGCGACCCTGAACGTGTCGACGGAGAACCTGCCGAAGGAGTGGGAGCTCCTGGGCGGCCGCGGGCTGTCCGCCAAGATCCTCCTGCGCGATCTGAAGAACGCGAAGTGCGACCCACTCGGCGCGGAGAACCTGCTGGTGCTCGCGCCCGGCGTCCTCTCGGGCACCTCGGCGCCGACCTCGGGCCGGCTCAGCGTGGGCTGCAAGAGCCCGCTGACCGGCGGTATCAAGGAGGCCAACGTCGGCGGAAACCCCGGCCAGGACCTGAACAAGCTCGGCATCCGTGCGATCGTCGTCTCGGGCCAGCCGAAGGACATGAAGAAGCTCTACGGCCTGGAGTG
>CAZMKX010000250.1:0-3881 GCA_964566375.1 uncultured Myxococcales bacterium | reverse complement strand
GTCGAGCGCGGCAAGGCGCGCGTGCGCGAGCCCAAGCGCAAGACCGAGTTCAACGATCTCGCCAAGAAGTACACGCGCGCCTATCTCGACGGGCCGCAGATGTTCAAGACGGGGACGTCGTCGATCGTGCCGATCGCGAACATGCTGCAGACGTTCCCGTACAAGAACCGCACGGCGGGCCAGTCGCCCGACGTCGCGACGCTGGACGGCGCGCGCATCGTCGAGAGCTTCGACAAGCGCGGCGGCGGCATGCACAACTGCCTCACCGGCTGCATCGTGAAGTGCTCGAACGTCGTCCACGACGGGAAGGGCAACTACGTGACGAGCGCGCTCGAGTTCGAGACGATCACGCTGCTCGGTTCGAACTGCGCGGTCGCCAGCTGGGAGGATGTCGCGGATCTCGATCGGCTCTGCGACGAGGTCGGTCTCGACACGATCGAGACGGGCGCGGCGATCGGCGTGCTGATGGACGCCGGGAAGATGGCCTGGGGCGACGCGGCGGCGATGAAGAAGGTCGTCGCGGACGTCGGCAAGGGAACGGAGCTCGGCAAGGTCGTCGGAAACGGCTGCGCGGAAGCGGGCCGCTACACCAAGCACCACCGGGTTCCGGTCGTGCGCGGGCAGGCGCTTCCGGCGTGGGATCCGCGGCCGCTCAAGGCGACCGGAATCACTTACGCGACGAGCGCGCAGGGCGCCGATCACACGGCGGGTCTGGTCATCAACCCGGGCCTCCCCGCCGACCAGTGGGCGATGGTCTCGCAGGAAGTGCAGCTCGTGAACGCGGTCTGCGACTCGTCGGGCTTCTGCCAGTTCCTGCAGCCGACGCTGGACGACATCCGCGAGTACTACGGTCACTTCGTCGGGCGGGACATCTCGCGCGAGGAGATCGCCAACCAGGGCTGGCAGGTTCTGTCCGACGAGTGGGAGTTCAACCGCCGGGCCGGGTTCACCGACGCCGACGACGTCCTCCCGGCGTGCATGAAGGAAGACGCGATTGGCCCGGCCAAGGTGGTCTTCGACGTGCCCGCCTCGGTGATCGCGGACGCCAAGGTGCGCAAGCCCGCGCGCGACGCGCTCTTCACCACCAAGGCGGCCGGCTGACGGCAGATCCGGCCCCGGCCCGGGTTCCGCGGTGACTCGCGACGTCCGGATGCGGGGGTTTGCAGAGCGGAAGGACGTCGAGGAGGTGGAACGCCTCCTCGCGTCCGGAACCTCTGTGCTCGAAGCCGAGCGCGTTCCGCTGCTCGAGTGCGTCGGCCGTGTTCTGGCGGAAGACGTGATCGCGCGCGTGAACGTGCCGGGCTTCGCGCGCTCCGCGATGGACGGCTACGCGCTTCGCGGCGAGGACACTTTCGGCGCGAGCGAGTACACGGGGCTCTCCTTTGGGGTGATCGGTGAGGCCTACCCCGGCCGGGCCTTCGCCGGCCGCGTGGGCGAGGCGCAGGCGGTGCGCATCATGACCGGCGCGCCGATCCCCGAGGGCGCGGACGCCGTCGTCAAGGCGGAGGTGTGCGAGGAGCGCGACGGCGTGGTCTTCGTGCGGGAGCCCGTCGCGCCACGCAAGAACATCGGCGCGATCGGCGAGGACATCCGCGCGGGGGATCCGGTGCTTCGCGCGGGACGGCGCATCCGACCGCAGGATGCGGGGCTGCTCGCGTCGATTGGCTGCGCCGAGGTCCCCTGCGTGCGGCGTCCGCGCGTGCAACTGGTGATTACCGGCGACGAGCTGCTCGCACCCGGCTCGGTGCCGAGCGGCGTGCGCATCGTCGATTCGAACTCGGTCGTGCTGCGCGCGCTCGCGGCGCGCGACGGCGCGACGGTCCTGCCCTATGAGCTCCTGCCCGATCAGCCCGAACGGATCCGCGCGGCGCTCCTCGCGGGCGACGCCGACGTGCTGCTCGTCTCCGGCGGCTCGAGCGTCGGCGCGGAGGACCACGCGCCGCGGCTCCTCGCCGAAAGCGGCGAGCTGCTCTTCCACGGCGTCTCGATGCGGCCGTCGAGCCCGGCGGGCGGTGGCCGGATCGGCGGCGCGTGGGTGTTCCTGCTTCCGGGGAACCCCGTGAGCTGCCTGTGCGCCTACGAGTTCTTCGCGGGGCCGACGATCCGCGCGCTCGGCGGCCGGTCCCGGGGCTGGCCGCACCGCCGTGTGAAGGCGCGACTCGCGCGCAAGCTCTCGTCCGAGGTCGGCCGCACCGACTACGTGCGCGTGCGCTTCGAGGACGGCGGGATCGCACCGATCGCCACCGCCGGCGCGTCGATCCTTTCGTCGACGGTGCGCGCGGACGGATTCGTGATCGTGCCGCGCGAGCTCGAGGGCCTGGCGGAAGGCGGCGAGGTGGAGGTGTTCCTGTACGACGACGAGCCCCGCGCGCAGGAAGGCGCGGCGTGAAGCAGGAGCAGTTCCTCGAGGTCCTCGACCGCGACGTGGCGGAGCAGCGCTGGCACGCCGCGCTCACCCTGGCGCGGCTGGAGCGCGAGGACGTGCCGCTCGAAGCGGCGCTCGGCCGCGTGCTCGCCGACGACGTGCGCGCACCCGTCGACGTGCCCAGCTTCGACCGCTCGAACATGGACGGCTTCGCGGTGCGCGCGCAGGACACCTACGGCGCGAGCGAGCAGGAGCCCGTCCGGCTGCGCCTGAACGACGAGACGATTCCGACGGGGGTACACCCGAAAGTGACGGTCGAGCCGGGAACGGCGACGGCGATCGCGACCGGCGGCATGCTCCCGCGCGGCGCCGATGCAGTCGTGCCCGTCGAGCTCACCGATCTCGAGGACGGCGGCCGCGTCGTGGTCGTGCGCGCGGCGCGCGTACCCGGCGCAGCGCTCTCCTTCGCCGGCACCGACATCGGCCTGGGCGAGACCGTGCTCTTCGCGGGCACGCGGCTCTCGTCGCGCGAGACGGGCGTGCTCGCGGCGATCGGCGCCGCGCGCGTTCCCGTGGTGCGCCGCCCGCGCGTCGCGGTGATCTCGACCGGCGACGAGATCATCGAGCCGGGCGAGCCGATGCGGCCGGGCTTCGTGTTCGACTCGAACGGACGCATGATCGCCGACGCCGTGCACGAGCTCGGCGGCGAGCCCGTCGCGATGGGCGCGTTCCGCGACGAGCCGTCCGCGCTGCGCCGCGCGCTCGCGCGGGGGCTCGCGGAGTGCGACGCGGTCGTTCTCTCCGGCGGTACGTCGAAGGGCGAGGGCGATCTTTCCTACGGCGTCGTGGCCGAGCTCGAGCCGGGCATCCTCGTGCACGGCGTCGCGCTGAAGCCCGGCAAGCCGATCTGTCTGGCCGCGCAGCGCGGGAAGCCCGTCGTCATCCTGCCCGGGTTTCCGACCTCGGCGGTCTTCACCTTCCACGAGTTCGTCGCGCCCGTCCTGCGCACGCTCGCGGGCCTACCGGCCGCGCGCAGCCAGACCGTTCGCGCGCGGCTCGCGCTGCGCACGCACACCGAGCGCGGACGGCTCGAGTACCTGCTCGTCGGCCTCGTGCGCGGCGCCGACGGCGAGCTCGGCGCGTACCCGATGGGCAAGGGCAGCGGGAGCGTGACGACCTGGAGTCGCGCGGACGGCTTCGTCCGGCTCGAGCGCAACATCGAGATCGTCGAAGCGGGCAGCGAGGTCGACGTCGTCCTGCTCGGCGCGCTCGAGCCCGCGGATCTCGTCGTGATCGGCAGTCACTGCACCGGGCTCGACCAGATCGCGCGCGCACTGCGGGGTGAGGGCTTCTCGGTGAAGCTCCTCGCGGTCGGCTCGCAGGGCGGAATCGAGGCGGCGCGCCGCGGCGAGTGCGACGTCGCGCCCGCGCACCTGCTCGACCCGGTGACCGACACCTACAACGCGCCGTTTCTCGACGAGACGCTCGAGCTCGTGCCCGGCTATCTGCGCATGCA
>CAZMKX010000249.1:0-5956 GCA_964566375.1 uncultured Myxococcales bacterium | reverse complement strand
CGACGATCAGGCGCGAAACGTCGCTGAGCTCGAGGAATGCGGACAGGTTCGCGAGCGACGCGCGCGCGGCCTCGACGATGCGCGGCTCGAGCTCCATCCGGCGCAGCGCCTCGAGGTGGTGCTCGATCTCGGTTCGCGCCGCGACGGTGACGAGCACGTCCGTCTGGTCGGGTCGGGTCAGGACCTGCTCGTGGGCGAGCACTACGCTCGCGAGCGGTACCGGGAGCTCCTCGTCGATCTCGAACTCGAGCGCCGCCGCCACGCGCTTCGCGCCGGCGAACGGGAAGCGCAGGTGGCGCTGGGTGAGGCGATCGCTCGGGAGCGCCGTGACGAGCACTTCGGGCGAGAGGTTGCGGCTCTGCGCCCAGAGCTGGATCGTCGCCTCGACCTCCTCGGACGGCGCGCCGCGCGGCAGCTCGAGCTCGGCGAAGCGCACGAACCGTGCTCCGCGCAGGCCGGCCGAGAGCTCGGCGACCTTCACCGACCAGCTGCCGAGGTCGAGCCCGACGACGCTTCGCTCGAACATCAGCAGCCCAGCTCGTAGTACAGCGTCACGGGCTCGGCTCCGTCGGCGCGGTCGACCACCGTGCGCACGCACGCGCGCGCCTCGCCGACGCGGGCCTCGGAATCGATCCGGAACACGTTGCTGGTATAGGTGAGGGGCGGGAAGATCTGCTCGCCCTCGGCGATGCCGAGGGTGCGGAAGAAGCTGGTGCACGGCTCGACGCCTTCCGTCGGACAGAAGACGAGGCCCGCCTCACGCGCCTTGAGGAGCTCGAAGACGTTGCGGGAGTCCAGAAGCTCGAGCTCCTGGCCTACACCGTGATAGATCATCCCCAGCACGTGGGGCGGGGCCGTGTTCAGGTTCGCTCCTCCGCCGTCCGCAGGGGGGAACATCGGATAGGTCGTAAAGTAGGCCTTCAACGCGTCGAGCATCAAGGCGTCGAGCCCGGGAACGTGCGCGAGCTCGTCGAGCGAGAAGACGGGCCGGTCGAGCGGCGCCGAGACCGCCTTCTTGATGCCGACGTAGTACTCCTCTTCCGGCGTGCCCAGGCGCGTGTCCTCGTCCTTGTCGAGCCAGTCGAGGATCGCGTCCGACAGGTCGTCGATCTCCTCGTCGCCATACGCGGTCGAGCCCTTGAACCCGGGCGTGGTTTCGACGATGTGCGCGAGGGCCGCCTTCAGGAACGCCTTGCTCGTCTCCCCGATCCGCTTGCCCTCGCGATCGACCAGCGCGTTCAGGTTGAGCCGCCCGCCCACGTCGCGGACCCGGACGCGCAGCACCGCGCCGCCGGGCAGGGCGATCTCTTCGCGCGAGAGGATGGCCCAGGCGTCGCGGTCCGACTCCACCTGTCGGGTGGTGTCGTCGCCCTCGAGCAGGTCGTCCTGCAGCGCGCGGATGCCGAGCGCCACGCCGGAGCGCGCCAGCAGGAGCGCGCGCGCGTGCTGTCCGTACTGGCGCGTGCTGATCACCTCGAGCAGGCTCGTCTTGCTCATCGCGTAGGCGGTCGAGATCGCCACCACGACGAGCACGAGCACGAGCAGCAGGACGACGCCTTCTTCGTCGCGCGCGCGGGTCACTCGCACTCGCTCCCGTCGAAGCCCGGGATCCCGCCCATCAGCACCTTCAGGCGCTGAAGCGCGGGGGAAGGCTGCGGCGCGTTCCAGCACTGGTCCTGGATCTGTCCGCGCGCGTCGCTGATCGCGGCCACCAGCGCCGGGCTCGCTTCGGCGATCTCGTCCGAATAGCCTTCGAGGCACTCGTCGATCGTCGAGCCCTCGCCGCAGTCGGCCGCGCTCGCGGCGTTGGGGTCCTCGGGCGCCGGGCCGAGTCGGAACGGGCGCACGGGCAGGTTCACCAGGCGCGTGAACTCGTCCCCGGCGACCGGCTGTCCCTCGGCGTCGGTCTCCCACAGCGAGACCGAGATCACCACGGTGCTCGGCAGCTGATCGAGCTGCTCCACGCCCGTCGAGTCCCAGCCCTCCGTGGCCTGTCCGTCCGCTCCGCCGAAGCGCAGGACGAAGGTGGCGACGTTGTCCGCGACGAGCTGCGGCTCGAGCCACTGGATCTCCTTGGCGAGCTGCGAGGGTACCGGCTCCTCCTGTCGCAGGAGAGAAAGGCCCGGGCCGGACTGCGAAGGCGCGGTTCCGTACGTCACGAGCGACAGGGCCGCCGGCGGGCTGCCCGGCGAGCGAAGCGGGGTCTGCGTGATGAAACGCAGCTCGTCGCCTTCGGCGTCGGCGTACATCTGCGCGCGGGCGAAGAAGAAGTAGGGCTGCAGGAGCGGGTCCGAGTCGGCCGGGCGCTCGATCAGCACCGCGCCGACGAGCTCGCGCTCGAGCCGGTCGAGGAGAACGTGCGCCGCGCGGTCGCGCGAGGTCGAGCTCGACACGCGCGTGTACGCGTCGGAGATGCCCTGATACGCCTGGAACGAGAAGGTCAGGATCAGCGCCATGATGAACATGGCGACCATGACCTCGAGGAGCGTGAAGCCGTGACTGCCCCGCGCGCTCACGGCGGTTCGCTCTCGCGCGAGCGATCGATCTCCTGCGGGTTCTCGGTCGCCTGCTGCTGCAGCTGCTGCAGGCGCGCGGGATCGGGCGGCGCGGTGATCAGGTACACGAACGGATCGACGGTCTCGGGCTCGACGTCGCTCGGGAAGACGCGGATCTCCACCAGCCGCAGCGGCGGGACCGCGCCCGCGGCGGCTCCAGGCGGCGCGCCTCCGCTGGAGCCCGCCTTGGTGAACAGCGACGAGGGGGAGGTCTTGCCGGGGTAGTCCGCGGGGAGCTCGAGCGTCTGCGCCGACACCGTGATGTGCCAGCGCAGGTCGTCGTCGGGCGGCTCGTACGCACCTTCCGAGACGCCGAGCTCGACGGGCGTCCCGGCGGCGAGCTCGATCTCGAGCTCGCGCAGGCGCTGCTCGGCCAGCGCCGTGGCGCGCGCCTCGAGCCGCGCGCGGCCGAGGTCCGCGAGGTTGTGCGTCACCGATTCCAGGAGCAGGCCGAAGACGAGGCTCACGATCAGCACCGCGGCGAGCACCTCGATCAGCGTGAAGCCGGCTTGGCTACGGTTTTTCAGCTTCCGGCTCCTCGATGCGGATCTCGCCGGTGAACGCGATCAGCCGGATGCGCGAGTCGTAGCCGCCGTCGTCGCGAAGCCAGATCTCGGCGGGATCGCTCGCGCCATCCGAGGAGAAGCCGATCGCGACGGCGCCGTCGCGTTTCGCGGATTCGCCCATGCGGATCTCGTCGAAGCGGACCTCCTCGGCGTCGTCGAGCGCGCGCCACTCGCCGATCAGGCCTTCGACGGGCTGGAACTCGACCGTCTCGAGCGGCGGCGCCAGGTCGAGCCCTTCGGCGTGCTCGGGAAGCGGGGCGGCCTCTACGGGCGGAGGCGGCGGCAGCTCCTCGACACGGTACAGCTGCCGGTCGAGATCGATCACCATGCGCTGCGTCTGGCCGGTCGTGATCGCGCGCTGGCCGACGTACTCGAGCTCGGCCGCGAGCGTGCGGCTCGCGTTGCGCAGGTGCACGCCGAATCCGCCGCCGATCGTGGTCGTGAATACGCCCGTCACGAGCACGATCACGAGCAGCACCACGAGCAGCTCGAGCAGCGTGAAGCCCGCGTCGGCGCGCGTCCGGGTCACGGCTCAGCGCGGCGCATCCGCTTCCCAGTTTCCGATCTCGGCGTTCTCGCCCTCGCCGCCGGGCTGTGCGTCCGCGCCGAGCGTGTACAGGTCGAAGGTGCGCGTGTTGTTCTTGCCGGGGCGCTCGTACTTGTACGGGCTCTGCCACGGGTCGATCAGGTCCTTCGACGTGACGTAGCCGCCCTCGGGATAGCGACGCGGTCGCGGCTCGCTCGTCGGCTCGCGCACGAGCGCGTCGAGCCCCTGCTCGGTGGTGGGGTAGGTGCCGTTGTCGAGCTTGTAGAGCTCGAGCTGCTGCGAGAGCTTCGAGACCTGCAGACGGGCGATGTCGGCCTGCGCGCCGCCGAGCCGCTTGAAGACGTTCGTCGCCAGCACGGTCATCAAGAGGCCGATGATCAGCACGACCACCATGATCTCGATCAGGGTGAAGCCGTCGTCGTTCCGCATGCGTCGCATCGCGCGTTCTCCTGTCGCCGCCGCCTCTAGAGCGCGGAGGTCATGTTCATGAGCGGCAGCAATGTAGAGAGAATGATCGTCAGGATCACGATCGCCACGAAGACCAGGAGGATCGGTCCCAGCAGGGCGAGCATCCGCTCGAGCGCGTTCTCGACCTGCGCGTCGTAGGTGTCGGCGAGCTTGCCGAGCATCGCCGGCAGCTCGCCGGATGCCTCGCCGACCGAGATCATGTGGGTGACGAGCGGCGGGAACTCGCCGCTCGAGCGCATCTGCGCCGCGATCGACGATCCGCGCTGGATCGCCTCCTTGATGCCATCGACGGCGCCGGCGATCACGGCATTCGACGTCACGCTGCGCGCGATGTCGAGCGCGCTCACGATGTTCACGCCGCCGGCCGAGAGCGTGGCGAGCGTGCGGGCGAAGCGGGCGATCGCCACGTAGCGGATCAGCCGACCGAAGATCGGCAGCCGCAGCATGAGCTTGTCCCAGGCGTAGCGGCCGCGCGCGGTGCGCACGACCCGGCTCCAGACGAGGATCCCGATCCCGAGCGCGATCAGGGTGGGGAACCAGTACACCGTGACCACGTCCGAGACCGCGACCACGAGGCGCGTGGCGAGCGGGAGCTCCTGCTTCATGTCGCGGAGCATGGTGGTGATGTTCGGGATCACCTTCACGAGCAACACGCCGGCCACCGCGCCGGCGAAGACCAGCATCATCACCGGGTAGATCATCGCGTTGATCAGCTGGTTGCGCAGTACCATGCGGCTCTCGACGTAGTCGGCGAGCCGCTGCAGGACCGGCGCGAGCGCGCCCGACGACTCGCCGGCGCGCACCATCGAGCAGTAGAGCTCGTCGAAGACCTGCGGGTGCTCGGCGAGCGCGTCCGCGAGCGACGAGCCGCGGTTCACCGATTCGCGCACGCCACCGACGACGGCCTTGAAGCGATCGCGTTCGACCTGCTCGGTGAGCGCGGAGAGCGCCTGGACGAGCGGAACGCCGGCCGAAACCAGCGTCGCGAGCTGGCTCGAGAACATCGACAGGTCGAGGTCGGGAACGCGTCGCAGCGCGGGGAGCTCGAGCTTCGCGAGCAGCGCCGAAGTCTCGCCCCGCGTCTTTCCGACCACGATCTCCGTCGGGAAGATGCCCTCGGCCCGGAGCTTCGCGCGCGCGGCGCGCAGGCTGTCGGCGTCGATCGTCGCGGCGACCGCGCGGTTTCCGGCGGCGACGCCCTTGTAGCGATAGACCGGCATGGTCTCAGGCCGCCTGCGGATCGAGCGCCGCGACGGCCTCCTCCTCGGTCTGCCGGACGATCTCGGCGATCGAGGTCGTGCCTTCGAGCACCATGCGGGCGCCGTGCATGCGCATCGTCAGCATGCCGTTGCGCGTGGCCTGATCCTGGATCTGCTTCGAGTCGACGCCCTTGGTGATCATGGCGCGGATCTGGTCGTCGATCGGCAGGATCTCGAAGATTCCGGTGCGGCCGTGGTAGCCGGTGTGGTTGCAGTGCACGCAGCCCTTGGCGCGGTAGATCGTGCGGCCCGCGACGTCGGCGCGGCGCAGGCCCAGCTCGGCGAGCTCCTCGTCGCCCGGCGCGTACGCCTCGCGGCAGCGCTTGCACAGCACGCGGATCAGGCGCTGCGCGATCGCGGCGACCAGCGACGACGCGATCAGGAACGGCTCGACGCCCATGTCGATCAGGCGCGTGATCGTGCCGGCCGACTCGTTCGTGTGCAGCGTCGAGAAGACGAGGTGGCCGGTGAGGCTCGCCTGGATCGCGATCTCGGCGGTCTCGAGGTCGCGGATCTCGCCGATCAGGATGATGTTCGGGTTCTGGCGCAGGATCGAGCGCA
>CAZMKX010000248.1:0-5968 GCA_964566375.1 uncultured Myxococcales bacterium | reverse complement strand
CGGATCGGCGTGACGGATCGCGCGGCGTTCCGGCGCTCGCTCGAGCAGGCGCTGCGCTGGGACTTCGAGCGGATCGTTCCGGGACACGGCGACGTCGTCGAGCACGGTGGACCGGCGGCGCTGCGCGCGGCGTGGCTCGGGAGGTGAGGATGACGTCGACGCCCTCCGTTCGCCGCCTGCACGCGGTCGACGCTGCGCAGATCGAAGCGCTCGCCACGGTGCTGATCGACTGCGTCGAAGGCGGTGCGTCGGTGAGCTTCATGCACCCGCTGTCCCGCGAGCGCGCGGTGGTGTTCTGGCGCGACGTCGCGCAGGGTGTGGCGGCGGGAACGCGCGCGCTCCTGGTGGCGGAGGACGAAGCAGGCGTGAGCGGAACCGTGCAGCTCGGCTTCGACCTTCCGGAGAACCAGCCGCACCGTGCCGACGTCGCGAAGATGCTGGTGCACCGCCGCGCACGCCGCCGCGGAGTCGGCGCAGCGCTGATGCGCGCGGCCGAAGACACCGCGCGCGCCTGCGGCAAGACGTTGCTCGTCCTCGACGCCGTCACCGGCGGCGATGCCGCGCGGCTGTACGAGAGTCTGGGCTGGGTGCGCGTGGGTGACATCCCCGATTACGCGCTCTTTCCGCGCGGCGGGCTTTGCAGCACCACGGTGTACTACCGTTCGCTGCGATGATCCACTCGACCACCTTTCGCGCCGTTCCGGGCTTCGCGCAGGGTCGTAACGTGCGGCTCTCGGGACTCGACGGAGATCGCGTCAGCCGCGCGTATCTGGCCGCGGTCGCCTCGATCGGCATCGTTCCGATTCTCGCGTGCTCAGGCGTGCGACCGTCCGGCGGAGGCGGAACGTCCGTCGAGCTCGCGCCTTGCCCGCCATCGCCCAACTGCGTGTCGAGCGAGGCGACCGACGCGGCGCACGGAGTCGATGCGTTCGCGCTCGCCGCTTCGCCGGACGAGGCGTGGCGCGCCGTGCAGGAGGAGGTCGCGCGCCTGCCCCGCACGGCGATCGTGGAGGTGACCCCCGAGCGCCTTCACGCCGAGAGCGTCAGCGCGTGGTTCGGCTTCGTCGACGATCTGGAGCTGCGACTCCGCGCCGCCGAGAACCGGATCGACGTGCGCTCCGCCTCGCGGGTGGGGTACTCGGATCTCGGGGTGAACCGGCGCCGTGTCGAGACACTTCGCGAGGCGCTCCGAACGCGCGGCATGGTTCGCTAGCGAGCCGCGTCTCGCGCGAAGCGTGATGGAGGGAGATGGCGATGAAGGTCCAAGGCGCGTGTCACTGCGGGGCGATCACGTACGATGCGGAGGTCGACCCTGCAGGGGCCGCGATCTGCCACTGCACCGACTGCCAGGTGCTCACCGGCACCGGCTACCGCGCGACGGTGCCCGCCGTGCACGACTCGTTCGCGCTGCGCTCGGGTCACCCGACGATCTACGTGAAGACGGCCGAGAGCGGGACGCAGCGCGCGCACGCGTTCTGCCCGAGCTGTGGCTCGCCGATCTACTCGACGTCCCTTTCCGGCCCGCGGACGTACTCGCTGCGCGTCGGTGGCCTTCGGCAACGTGCCGAGCTCGCACCGGCGAGGCAGGTGTGGTGCCGCTCCGCGCTCCCCTGGGCGATGAACCTGACCGGCGTGCCGCAGGTCGCCCGGCAGTGAGCGCGGCCGACGCGCGACGCACCGCCGAGCTACCCTGAGGGACGCGATGGGCGACGGCGACAGCGATTCGACGGATCTGCCCGCGGGCGAGTTCTCCGCGTGGCTGCGCGCGACGCGGCGCGGGCTCGAGTCGGGCCGCGGCGCCGACGTGCCGTGCGGGTCGTGCACCGCCTGCTGCACGTCGTCGTACTTCATTCACGTCGGGCCCGACGAGGCGCGCACGTTGCGTCGGATTCCGAAGAAGCTCCTGTTCCCCGCGCCGGGACTGCCGAAGGGGCACCGGATCCTGGGATTCGACGCGCGAGGCCACTGCCCGATGCTCCGCGACGGCGCGTGCTCGATCTACGACGACCGGCCGCAGACCTGTCGCAGCTACGACTGCCGCGTCTTTCCGGCGGCGGGAATCGAAGCGGGCGGGGACGAGAAGGGGGAGGTCAACCTGCGAATCCGCCGCTGGAAGTTCGACTACGCGTCCATGCGCGACACCGAGGCGCACGCCGAATTGCGCGAGGCGGCGCGCTTCCTGCGCGCGAACGCCGAGCTGCTTCCGCCCGGAACGGTGCCGGGCAACCCCGCGCAGCTCGCGATCCTGGCGATCCGCGTCAGCGACGTCTTCTCGCGTTCCGGCGCTGGACCGAAGCGAAGCGATCGCGAGCTCGCCGATGCGGTCGTCGCGAAGCTCGCCGAGACCTTCGGAGAAGATCGATGAAGCTCGTTCGTGTCGCCGTTCGCGCGCTCGCCCTGCTCGGCGCGCTCGCGCTGCTCGTCGTGGCCGCGCATCTGGCGCTGATCGAGATCGGGCGCGAGGTGGTCACGCTGCGCACGCAGCACGCCGACGGCACGTGGCGGAGCACCCGGCTCTGGATCGTCGACGACGGAGGCTCGCCCTACCTGCACAGCGGTGGCCCGGAGTGGCGCAAGCGGTTCGATGGCGATCCCGTCGTGGAGCTCGAACGCGGCGGTGAGACGCGGCGGTATCGCGCACACGCCCTTCCCGGCCCGCACCCTCGGATCGACGCGCTCCTGCGCGAGAAGTACGGCATCGCCGACCGCTGGGTCCGCTTCGTTGCTCCCGACGACGACGGCGTGGTCGTCGTCCGTCTCGATCCGCTCTGATGATGTTCGTCGTCTTCATCCACGGACCCGCCGCGTCGGGCAAGCACACGATCGGGTCGCGGCTCGCCGCGACGACCGGGCTGCCGCTCTTCCACAATCACCTGACCGTCGATCTGGCGAGGTCGCTCTTCGAGTTCGGCTCGGCTCCGTTCGTGGCGCTTCGCGCCGCGATCTGGCGCGCGTCCTTCGCCGCGGCGGCGCGCGCGGGAAGGTCGTTCATCTTCACGTTCCACCCCGAAGCGAGCGTCGACCCGGCGCTGATCGGCGAGCTCGAGCGCGGCGTCTCGGATGCCGGCGGCCGAGTGCACTTCGTCGAGCTGCTCTGCTCCGAATCCGCCGTGCGCGCGCGGCTGCCGAGCGAGAGCCGTACGAGGTTCGGCAAGCTCGTCGACCCGGCGCTCTACGATGCGCTCGAGCGCGACGGCGCGTTCCGCTTTCCGCCCCTGCCGGAGCCGCTCCTGCGCATCGACACCGAACGGCTGTCCGCGGAAGAGTCCGCGAGCAGGATCGCGGCGGCGCTTCGCGGCGCCGGAGAGGAGATCGCGCGATGAGGATCGAGATGGAGGCCATCGGCCGCGTCGAGGGCGTGCGCGTGGACGCGGAGGACGACTTCTGGGGTGGCGAGGAGGCGTGCATCGCGCTCGCCGAGCGCTTCGCGCCCGAGGCCTTGGACGGAATCGAGGCGTTCTCGCACGCCGAGGTCCTGTTCTTCTTCGATCGGGTCGATCCGGCGAAGGTCGTCTCGGGCGCGCGTCATCCGCGAAACAACCCGGACTGGCCCGCGATCGGCATCTTCGCGCAGCGCGGCAAGAACCGGCCCAACCGGATCGGGAGCACGATCTGCCGCATCGTCCGTCGCGACGGGCGCCGGCTCTTCGTCGCGGAGCTCGACGCGATCGACGGCACGCCCGTGCTCGACATCAAGCCGGTCCTCGCCGAGTTCCTGCCGCGCGAGCCCGTGGTTCAGCCGGCGTGGTCGCGCGAGCTGATGCGCGACTACTGGCAGAAGCGGGAATCCGAGCGCTCCTGAGCCGGCAAATCCTCGCGCATCGGGGGTACATTTCGCGGGAAGGAGACTCCCACGATGAAGTTCCTCGGAATCGTCCTCGCCCTCCTCGTCGCCGCCGTCGCAGTCTTCGCGATCGTCGCGGCCCTGCAGCCGGCGGAGTTCCGCATCGAGCGGAGCGTGACGATCGCGGCGCCGCCGGCGGTCGTGTTCGCGAGGGTGAACGACCTGCACGGGTTCCAGGAGTTCTCGCCGTGGGCCAAACGCGATCCGGCCGCCAGGAACACGTTCGACGGGCCGCCCGCGGGCGAGGGCGCGAGCTTCGCGTGGGCCGGAAACGCGGAGGTCGGCGAAGGCCGCATGACGATCGTAGAGAGCCAGCCCGACGAACGGATCCGCATCCGACTCGAGTTCCTGAAGCCCTTCGCGTCGACCGCCAGCACCGAGTTCGCATTCAGGCCCGAAGGGAACGGGACGGTCGTGACGTGGAGCATGACGGGCCAGAACGACTTCACGGGCAAGGCGATCGGGCTGATCATGAACATGGACGAGATGATCGGCCGCGACTTCGAGGCGGGCCTGGCGAGCTTGAAGTCACTCACCGAGTCGGCGCGCTCGGGCTGACGAGAGAGCGCGATGCGAATGCTCTACGGCGAGCTCGCGAAGTGGTGGCCACTGATGTCGCCGCCCGATCACTACGCGGAGGAGGCCGCCTTCTTCCTGCGACTCCTCGCGAAGGAGGGCGACGGCGCGTCGCGCTCGCTTCTCGAGCTGGGATCGGGAGGAGGGCACAACGCCGTGCACCTGAAGCGCGCCTTCGCGGACGTGACGCTCAGCGACCTCTCGCCCGAGATGATCGCGGTGAGCCGGACGCTGAATCCGGATTGCGGGCACTTCCAGGGCGACATGCGAGCGCTGCGTCTCGACCGGACCTTCGACGTCGTGTTCGTCCACGACGCGATCGACTACATGGCGACGCTGGACGAGCTTCGACAGGCGATCGAAACCGCGTTCGTGCACTGCAAGCCCGGAGGCGCCGCGCTCTTCGTTCCCGACCACGTTCGCGAGACGTTCGAGCCCGATACCGGGCACGGGGGCGCGGACGGCGACGGTCGCGCGCTCCGGTACCTCGAGTGGACCACGGGTCCGGACGCCGGCGGGACGAGAGTCACCGTGGACTACGTGCTGATCCTGCGCGAAGGCGAAGCGCCCGTGCGGGTCCTGCACGAGCAGCACGTCTGCGGGCTGTTTTCGCGCGCGGACTGGCTGGCCCTCCTGCGCGAGGCCGGCTTCTCGCCGGAGATCGTCCGCGACGACTACGGGCGCGACCTGTTCCTGGCGCGCAAGCGCGTATAGTCCCGTTCATGACGATCTCCTTCGGAGTACTCTTTCCCGTCGATCACCTCGACGCGACGAAGGTCGGTGCGCTCGCCGTGGGGCTCGAGAGCCTCGGCTACGATTCGCTCTGGATCCCGGAGCTCTTCGGGCGCGAGCCGCTCGCCACCGCGGGCTGGGTGATCGCGAAGACGACGCGGATCGGTGTCGCGACGGGGATCGCCAACGTCTACGCGCGGGACGCGTTCGCGGCCGCCCAGGCGCGGAACACGCTCGCGGAGCTCTCGGGCGGGCGCTTCACGCTCGGCCTCGGCGTCTCTCACCCGCCCATCGCCGAGCTGCGCGGTCACCGCTGGGAGCCGCCCGTGCGGAAGCTGCGCGCATACATCGATGCGCTCGAGAAGGTGAAGCCCGGCTCTCCGACGCCTGCGAATCCCGCGCCGATCGTGATCGCGGGCCACGGCCCGAAGCTGCTCGCCCTCGCCGCGGAGCGGGCGGACGGCGCGCACACCTACCTGGTCACGCCCGAGCACACGCGCCGCGCCCGGGCGATCCTCGGCCCCGCCAAGTCGCTCCGCGTCGTGCTTCCCTTCCACGTGTCGTCCGATTCCGCGCGCGCCTGCGCCGCCGCGCGCGCGGGTCTCTCGATCTACCTGCAGTTCCCCGCGTATCACCGCATGTGGGCGACGCTCGGCCTCGCGGAGTCCGACTGGACCGGTCAGGCGAGCGATCGACTCGTCGACGCCGTCGCGGCGTGTGGAACGCCGGAGCGGATCCGCGCGCGGGCGCGCGAGTATCTGGACGCGGGCGCGACGCAGATCCTGCTCTCGCCGCTGAAGCCGCTGCGCCTGGACG
>CAZMKX010000247.1:0-5968 GCA_964566375.1 uncultured Myxococcales bacterium | reverse complement strand
GATCGCCGAGAGCCCGAGAAAGGTCATGAAGTCGAAGTTGAACTGGCCCGACCAGGTCAGCTCGACGAGGTTCGAGAAGAAGACCGGAAGGAGGTTCCATCCGTGGTCGATTCCAACCATGAGCGTGTACCCGCTGAGACACGCGAGCACCGCCACGAGGTACGCACGAAACGCCAGCATTCTCTGCTCCTATCGGCCAGTCAGCAAAGCCCCGATCCGACGTGAAACGCGAACCTCAAGCGTGCTTCGCCATCTCGTTCGTAATCGTGGCCAGGTCGAAGTAGTCGCGCCACACCGTGATGAGCCCGTCGCGGACCTCAAAGACGCCGATCACGGGGAGCTCGGCCCAGCCGTTCGCCAGGCGATGCCGGTCGAGGCGTTCGAGGAAGACCACCGGACCCGTCACCGCGGTGTTCTTGATCACCCACTCGTTCTCCAGCGTCGGCGCGAAGAACGGCTCGAGCACGGAGCGGATTCCCGCCGGCCCGCGGAACTTGCCGATCGGAGGGTTCTCGTACTCGCAGTCGTCGGATACGTGCTTCAAGGCCGTGTCGTAGTCCTTCAACGCCATGGCGGCCATGAAGGCGTGGACGACGTCGAGCGGTTGCGGGGCGGCGGTGTCCATGCGATCTCCTCGTATGTAGTCCTGACTACAAACCTAGCTTATTTGAAGCCGGCGCTACAATCAAGGCGTGGGGTACCGACATTCGCGCGAGGACATCCTCGAGGCGGCAATCGAGGTCGCGCTCGAGGCGGGGCTGGCCGGCCTTACCTTCAGCAAGGTCGGAGAGCGGCTCGAGATCAGCGACCGCACCGTCGTGTACTACTTCCCCTCGAAGCCCGCGCTCGTGACGGCGGTCGCGCAGGCGCTGGTCGCCGACCTGGTCGGCCTGCTCGAGCAGGCCTTCGGGTCGGAGCCGCGCAGCCAGCGGGATCTCTTGAACCGGGCGTGGCCGGTCCTCACGACGCCGAAGGCCGACCGCGTGTTCGCGCTCTATTTCGAGGTCGTCGGCCTGGCCAGCACCGGTCAGTCTCCGTACGACGCGATCGCGCGCGAGCTGGTCGAGGGCTGGGTGCAGTGGCTCGCGCCCCGGCTGCTCGGCAGCAGCGCAGACGTGCGCCGCCGCCGTGCGCTCGCGACGGTGGCCCAGATCGACGGCCTGCTGCTGGTGCGCAGCGTGCTCGGCGCCGAGTCCGGCGACGCCGCGGCGCGCGAGTCCGGGAAGCTCAGCTGAGCGGCGACGACACGTCGAGGAACCCGAGATCGCCGATCATGCACTTCACCGAGCCGCCGCCCTTCTTGTGGAACTCGGAGACGTCCGCCAGTACGACGCGCGCGCCGCGCGCGCGGACAGCGTCGGCGAGCCGCGCCGAGACGCCCGCGGGCATCACCAGGAGCGACTCGCCGGCGACGTCGAGCGCGAACGAGTTCGCGGCGTAGATCGCCGCGTCGTCGTCGCCGATCTCGACCAGGCGGTCGCCGAAGCGCGCGCGCAGCGACGCGCTCGCGGCGGGGTGGAGCACGGCGGTGTAGGCGAGCAGGAACGTCCGGCCCGGCCCGAACGAACACAGACACGTGTCGCCGTGGTAGTAGCGTTCGTCCACGAGCTCGACGCGCAGGACCTCGCGCTCGAGAGGGCCGAGCGCCGCGATCTCGTCGAGCGCGCGCGGGTCGCTGCGGAAGCCGTAGATGCGCCTCCACGGCGGCCAGCCGAGCCGCGGCACGAAGCGCTGGCGGCGGATCCGCCCGTGCGTGAAGAGCAGCACGTCGCCCGCGGGGAACAGGTCCGCCTCGCCCTCGAAGCGCGCGCCGATCGTCGCGCAGCGGAGCCCGAGAGACTCGACGACCGCGCGGTAGATCGGCTGCTCGCCCGCGCGCGTCGGCGTCAGGTTCGAGAGCACGAACAGGTCGCGGTGGCGGAAGCCGGCGTTCGCGGGATAGACCAGGCCCGGGTGTTCGGGGTTCGCGGGCACGACGGCCACGTGCACGCCGAGCTCGCGGAGCAGGTCGCGCATGCGGCCCCACTGCGCGATCGCGAGCGTGCGGTCGACCGACTTCCGTCGCCCGTACTTGTCGCGCGTATGCGGGTTGGCGCCGCCGACGACGGAGAAGTGCGACGGATCGCCCATCAGCACGACGTGCTTCACGACGCGCCCGGAAAGCCCGGCCAGCCCGCCGAGGGCGACGGCTCCGCGTGCTCGAGGTTTGCCTGCGGGAACGTGCAGTACAGCGTCGACGTGGCGCCCGCGGGCCGGTCGTTTCCGCTGCGCTTCACACCCCCGAAGGGCAGCTTCGAGGATGCGCCGACCGTGGTCGCGTTCCAGTTCAGCGCCCCGACGCGCAGGGTGCGTGCGGCGCGCTCGTACACCGCCCGCTCGCGCGTGAAGACGCTCGCGACCAGCCCGTAGTCGGTCGCGTCGAGCAGCGCGAGGCCTTCGTCGACGCCGTCCACGGGGAGCAGCCACGCATCGGGCAGGAAGTGCTCCTCGCGCTGGTACGCGCTCGCGCGGTCGTGCGCGCGCAGGCGGTGCAGGCTCGGACGAACGTAGTGGCCGCGTCGCGGACCGTCGCACGGTCCCCCCGCGACGAGCTGCTCCGCACCGTCGGCTGCGGCGAGCGCGAGCACCCGCGCGTGGCGTTCGCGCGCCGCCCGCGAGATCAGCGGCCCCATGAACACGGCGTCGCCGCTCGAGTGGCCGATTGCGATGCCACGAAGGATCCGCACCAGCTTCTCGCACAGCGCGTCGGCGACTCCACGCGCGGCGAAGACGCGGCTCGTCGCGCTGCAGCGCTGGCCCGCGGTCACGCAGGCGCCGAAGGCGATCGCGGCCGCCGCCGCGTCCAGGTCCGCGTCCGCGCACACGAGCACGCCGTTCTTCCCGCCCATCTCGAGCGCGACGAGCTTCCACGGCTGGTCGAGCGTCGCCTCGAGGATCCGCCGCCCCACGCTCCACGAGCCGGTGAAGAGCACGCCGTCGAGATCCGGGTGCCCGGCGAGCGCGGCGCCGCTCGCGCCGTCGCCCTGCACCACGTTCACGACGCCGCGCGGAAAGCCCGCGAGACGCGCGATCTCCGCGTAGAGCTGCCCGGTGGCGGGTGTCTGCTCGGACGGCTTCACGACGACGCAGTTTCCGGTAGCGAGCGCGGGCACGACGTGGCCATGCACCAGGTGCCCCGGGAAATTGAACGGGCCGAGCACCGCAAGCACGCCGCGAGCCGGGTTGCGCCAGCGCCCGATCTGCCCGGGCGCGAGATCGAACGTGCGCTCCGCGACGAGCTCGAGCCCCTGCGACAGGGTGATGTCGATCTTCGCGAGCATGGCCTGGACTTCCGTGCGCGCCTCCCAGACGGGCTTGCCGACCTCGCACGCGATCACCCGCGCGAGCCGTTCGGCGTGTGCGCGCAGCGCGTCGCCGAAGCGGCGAAGTGCGCCGACGCGCTCGTCGAGGGGCGCGTCGCGCCAGGCGGGCCACGCGTCTCGTGCCGCAGCGACGGCCGAATCGATCGCGGCGACGTCGAATGGAAACGCGCCGAGGCGCGCGTCCAGATCGCCCGGGTCTTCGAGCGCGATCTCGCCCGTGACGCGCTCGGGAACTGCGAAGCGCCCGTCGACGAAGTCGCCGCGCGGGGCGAAGTCGCTCGCGTCAGCCATCGCCACGCCTCCGCTCCGCGGCGGGAAGCGGCGTCAGCGCGAGCTCGTCGCCGGGCTCGAGCCCCAGCCGTGTGCGCGCCTCCTTCGGAATGCGGATCCGCTCCCCGTCGCACGACGCGGGCACGGCGACGGCGCGGAAGACGCCGTCCTCCTCGGTCGTGACGATCGCGGGCGGAGCGTCGCGCTCGGGCGCGTCGTCGACGAGCCGGCCGCGCGCCGTCTTCTGCACCGGCACGAGCTTCGCGACCGCCGCTCCCACGAAGGGCCCGCCGTCGAACGGGTCGATCTCGCCGATCCAGTGCATGCCGGCCTGCTCGAGCAGCCGCAGCGCGGGCTTCGCCTCGGCGTGCACGTGCCCGATCTGCGCGGCGACGTCCGCGTCGAGAAGCGACGCGTAGAACGGCGTCGCGGGGAACAGGTCGAGCACGAAGCTCTTGTCGCTCGCGCTGCGCCGATCCGCTTCGGTGTAGCTCATTCCCGTGAAGCGGCGGCCGAAGGCGTCCCAGAAGGCGCTCCGGCCCTGGGCGTCGATCGCCGCGCGCATCTCGGCCAGCACCGAGCGCTCGAAGCAGCCGCGGTGCCGCGCGATGTACGCGAAGCGCCCCCACGAGAGCAGCTTGCCGGGCCAGCCGGGCCGGCCGCGGACCTCGGGCCGAAGCACGAGCGAGCCGAGCTCCGTCGGGCCGTCGGTCGAGGCGCCGAGCTGCAGCGTCGTGTGCGTGACCCGGATTCCGGTCGATGCCGAGCTTCGCGTCTCCTCGCCGACGCGCAGGAACAAGTGCGGCATCTCCGCGGTGCCGTGCTTGGAGAGGATGGCCGAGGTCCCGACCACGCGCTCCGACGGGTCCACGAGCACGAACTGGTACTCGCGCTCGGCGTCGGGCGAGCCCGGCGCACGGAACGAGCGCGCCGAGCGCTCGAGCCGGCCGCGCAGGAACGTCTCGTCGTGGGGAAGGTTCGGGCTGTCGAGGAAGCGCGCGAGCTCCATCACCGCGGGAAGGTCCGACGACCGCGCAGGGCGCATCAGGAACACGTCGCGCCTCCCGCGCAGACCCGGCGCTCGATCACGGCCCGGTACAGCACCACCGCGCGGTGTAGATCCGAGACGCGCGTGTGCTCGTTCGGCTTGTGCACGTTGCCCACCGACGGCCCGGGCCCGAGCACGAGCGCGCGCAGCCCCGCCTGCGCGAGCAGGCCGGCCTCCGTGCAGGTCGCCTTGGTCGTAACGCGCGCGGGCGCGCCGGCCGCTCGCTGCGCGTCCTCGATCGCGCGCACGAACGCGTCGTCGCGCGGCGTCGCGAGCGGCGGGTTCGCCCGCACGCAGCCGACCTCGGCGGCTTCGCGGAGCGGCGCCACGAGCGACTCCGGCGCGGGCGCGCCGGGGATCGGTCGCACGTCGAAGCGGAAGACCGCCTGCGCGCCTTCGAGCGCGACGCGGCCCAGGCTCGCGACCGTGCGATCGGGATCGAAGGCCGGATCGCGCGGCGCGCCGAGCGATGCCTCGAAGCGCCGCCACGCCTCCAGGAAGCGCACGAGAGGCGCCTTGGCGAAGGCGGGCGCATCGAGCCCGTCGCCTGCGTCCTTGCCGACGAGCGCGAGCGCGCAGCGTTCCGGGACCACGTTCACCACCGTGCCGCCTTCGAGCGCGCAGAGCCCCGGCGCGTCGCTCGACGCGAGCGTCTCGAGCGCCGCGACGATCGCATTCGCGCCGAGTGCGGGCGAGCTCGAGTGCGCCGCGACGCCTCGCGCCACGCGCCGCGCGACGTGTAGGGACTGCGCGCAAGCGAGCCGCTCGAGCGCGACGCGCGCCTCGAAGACCGCGTAGCCCTTGTGCGCGTGCACGGCCGCGAGCTCCGACGGCTCGCCGACGAGCGCATCCGCGAAGCCGCGCGCGAGACCGCGCTCGACCAGCCAGCGCGCGCCGAGCAGACCGATCTCTTCGCCGAAGGTGCCGACGAGCCGCACGGCGCGGATCAGCCGCGCGCGCGGCACTCGCGCCAACGCGAGCGCCTTGCAGACGAAGTCGACCTTCGCGTCGGCCGAGCCCAGCCCGAAGAGCCGGTCGCCATCGCGCGTGGCGCGGTACGGGTCGCCACCCGTTGCGGTCCAGGACGCGAAGTCACCCGGCGGAACGGTGTCGAGATGCGTGACGAGCAGAAGCCCGTCTCCGGCCGGCGCCGGCCCCACGTCGCAGATCACCGCATGGTGTCGCGTCCCCGCAACGTCGGCCGATTCGATCCGCGCGGGCAGCCCGAGCGAGCCGAGCAGCTCCGCGGCAAGGGCGGCGATCGCCTCGTTCCCGAGCCGCGACTCGG
>CAZMKX010000246.1:1369-5980 GCA_964566375.1 uncultured Myxococcales bacterium | reverse complement strand
GCGTCCCTATTCGAGCTTGCTCCGGGAGGGGTTTGCCTCGCCGCCGGTCACCCGGCTGTCGCGCGTGGGCTCTTACCCCACGATTTCACCCTTGCCGCTGCACGCCCGGAGGCGCGCAGGTTGGCGGTGTCATTTCTGTTGCACTTTCCCTGAGGTCGCCCTCGGTGGCCGTTAGCCATCTCCCTGCCCTGTGGAGCCCGGACTTTCCTCTCCCCGGGCGCGCCCGAAGGCGCGCACGGGCAGCGATCCTCCGTCCACCTCCAGCGGGCCGAGTATAGTCACGCGCCGGAAGGAGCGCCGGAATGCGCCGCGTCTTGATCGGACTGGGAGTCGCGATTGTCCTCGGAGCGATCGCCTGTGGAACGCTCTGGCCCGAGCGGCTGGCCGTGAACGCTCCGGTCGTGGGCATCTTCCTGGGCGCGGAGCCGCCGCCGAAGTCCGAGCTCGAGCAGCGCATGAAGCTGCCCGAGGGCTTCCGCATCGCGCTCTTCGCCGACGGAATCCGCAACGCGCGCTTCCTGCGCTTCACGCCGGCGGGCGACCTGCTCGTCTCGTCGCCGCGCGAGGGAAGCGTCTTCCTGCTCGAGCGCGACGCCAACGGCGACGGCCGCGCCGACGGGGTGCGTGTGCTGCTCGACGGACTCGACCGCCCGCACGGCCTCGCGTTCGTGGGCAACTGGCTCTACGTCGCGGAGACCGGCGCGATCGTGCGCGTGCGCTTCGACGCCGCCACCCGTGCGGTCGACGGCAAGCCCGAGCGCGTGATCGGCGACCTGCCGGTCGGCGGGAACCACTGGACCAAGACGATCGACCTGGGCCCCGACGGCTGGCTCTACGTGTCGATGGGCTCGACCTGCAACGTCTGCCTGGAGGACGACCCGCGCCGCGCGACGATGGCGAGATTGCACCCCGACGGCACCGGCTACGAGCTCTTCGCGTCGGGTCTGCGCAACTCCGTCGGCTTCGACTGGCGCCCCGCGGACGGCGCGCTCTACGCGACCGACAACGGCCGCGATCTGCTCGGCGACGACTTCCCGCCCTGCGAGCTGAACCGCATCGAGCAGGGGTAGTTCTACGGCTGGCCGTTCGTGAACGGGATGGGCGTTCCCGATCCCGACTTCGGAGGCCAGGGCGGCGCGAAGGCGGCTGCCGCGATTCCACCGGTCCACGGCTTCGGCGCGCACACCGCCCCGCTGGGCATCCGCTTCTACCGGCAGGCCGGCGCGGGCGCGTTCCCGGAGCGCTACCGCGGGCAAGCTTTCGTCGCACTGCACGGCTCGTGGAACCGCAGCACCAAGAGCGGGTACAAGGTGGTCCTGCTCGAGTGGCCGGCGGACGGCGGGCCGATCGTCGAGTCGGACTTCCTGACCGGTTTCGACGTCGGGGGAAACGTGATCGGCCGGCCGGTCGACGTGCAGGACGGTCCCGACGGCGCGCTCTACATCTCGGACGATTTCGGCGGCGCGGTGTACCGCGTGACCTACGAGCCCTGAAGGAGAGGAAGGCGATGCTCGACCAGGCGAACTACCGGGCGATCTCGATCGAGAAGCGGGCGAACGGCGTTGCCGTCGTCACGCTGAACCGGCCGGACAGGCTCAACGCCGTGAACGCGCAGCTCCACCACGAGCTCGCGCGCTTCACCCGCGACGCGCAGGCGGACCCGCAGGTCTCGGTGGTCCTGCTCGCGGGCGCCGGGCGCGCGTTCTGCGCGGGCGGGGACTTCAGCCCCGACGCGAACACCACCGCCGAGATCTCGCTCGAGGAGGGCCGCCAGATCGTCGACCATCTTCTCGAGCTGCGGAAGCCGATCGTCTCGGCCGTGCAGGGCTACGCGATGGGCCTGGGCGCGACGATCGCGCTGCTCTGCGACGTGGTGGTGGCGGGTCGCGGCACCGTCATCGCCGACACGCACGTGCGCATGGGCCTGGGCGCCGGAGACGGCGGACAGGTGATCTGGCCGCTGCTGATGGGCGTGAACCGCGCGAAGTGGTTCCTGATGACCGGCGACCGGGTCACCGGCGCGGAGCTGCTCGAGCTCGGGCTCGCGACCTTTCTGGTCGACGACGCGGAGATCCTGACCAAGGCACTCGAGTGCGCCGACCGCCTGGCGGCCGGGCCGGCGATTGCGATCAGCGCCTCGAAGGTTCCCATCAACCAGTACATCCGCATGGTCTCGAACCTGGTCCTGCCGCTCTCGCTCGCGCTCGAAGGCGAGTCGATGCGAAGTCAGGACGCGCGCGAGGCGCAGGCCGCCTTCGCCGAGAAGCGCGCGCCGCGCTTCTCGGGCCGCTAGGGCGCGCCGTTCCCGGTAGAATTGCCGGGACCCGGGAGGACGGATGAACGACGCGAGCGGACGCACGACCTTGCGACCGGAAGAGGCGGCCGCGTACGGAATGACGATCGCCCTGACCGCGCGCGCGGCGCCGGAGCGCAAGGCGATCCTCTCAGACTCGGGCTCGCTCAGCTATGGCGAGCTGAATGCGTGCGCGAACCAGCTCGTCCGCGCGCTGAACCGCCGCGGTGTCGGGCCCGGCGATGCGGTCGCCCTGCTGTGCGCGAACCGGCCGGAGTTCGCGATCGCCTACGCCGCGGCCGTTCGCGGCGGATTGCGTCTCACCTGTCTGAACTGGCATCTGCAGCGCGACGAGCTCGCCTACATCGTCGAGAACTGCGAAGCCCGCGCGTTCCTGGCCGATGCGCGCTTCGCGGAGGCGGCCGCAGAGGTCGCGCGCGGCGCGGCGAAGGCGTCCGTCCGGCTCGCGATCGCGGGAGCGGTCGAGGGCTTCGAGTCCTTCGCGACCGCGCTCGCGGCCGAGCGCGCCGACGACGTCGAGACGCCGGTCCTGGGCAGCACGATGCTCTACACCTCGGGCACGACCGGCCGACCCAAAGGTGTGTACCGGCGCCAGACGCCGCCTCCGACGGGTGTCGCGCGCGAGATCTCGCGTGTCTCCGCATTCCGTCCCGAGACCGACCGCATGCTGTGCACGGGGCCGCTGTATCACGCCGCGCCGCTCGCCTTCAATCTGGTGTCGCCGCTCGCGAACGGGCTCGGCACGGTGCTGATGGACCGTTGGGACGCCGAGGCCACGCTCGCGCAGATCGAGCGTCACCGCGTGACGCACACGCACATGGTCGCGACCATGTTCCACCGCCTGCTCGCGCTGCCCGCCGAGGTCCGTGCCCGCTACGACCTGTCCTCGCTGCGCTGCGTGCTGCACGGCGCGGCGCCGACGCCGGTACACGTGAAGAAGGCGCTGATCGACTGGCTCGGCCCGATCGTGCACGAGTACTACGCCGCGACCGAGGGCGGCGGGACGTTCATCGATGCCGCGGATTGGCTGCGCAAGCCCGGCTCCGTCGGCCGTCCGGTCGACCCGGGCATCCTGCAGGTGCGCGACGACGAGGGGCGCCTCGTCGAGCCGGGCTCGGTCGGCACGATCTGGTTCCGCGCGCCGGCGGTCGGGCGCTTCGAGTACTTCGGCGACGCCGAGAAGACGAAGTCGAGCTACGACGGCGACTGGTTCACGATGCGCGACATGGGCTATCAGGACTTGGACGGCTACGTCTTCCTGACGGGCCGCACCTCGGAGCTGATCATCTCGGGCGGCGTGAACATCTACCCCGCCGAGATCGACGCCGTGCTGCTCATGCACCCGGCGGTGGCTGACGCCGCGGCGATCGGCACGCCCAACGAAGAGTTCGGCGAAGAGGTGAGGGCGGTCGTCCAGCTGAAGCCGGGTCACACCGCGAGCGAGCCGCTCGCGCGCGAGCTGATCGAGCACTGCCGCGCGCGGCTCGCGCACTTCAAGTGCCCGCGCGGGATCGACTTCGACGCCGCGCTCCCGCGCAGCGAGGCGGGCAAGGTGCAGCGGCGGGTGATCCGCGAGCGCTACTGGCAAGGCCTGGGCCGGCAGATCTAGTGGAGCGCAAGACCGTGATCCGCCGTGCGTGGCTCGTCGCGCTCGTTCTCGCCCTCGCCGCTCCGCGCGGCGCGCGCGCGGCCGAGCTTCCGCCAGAGCGCTGGACGATCGTGCACTGCGGCTCCGTGCTGCTGGTTCCCGGTCAGCCCGCGCGCGGCGAGACGACCCTCGTGATCCACGACGGGCGCATCGCCGAAGTGCTGGACGGATTCGTCGCGCCCGAGGCGGTGATGGCCGGAAAGGACGGCGGATCCGAGCTCGTCGACCTGCGTGGCGCCTTCGCGCTGCCCGGGCTGATCGACGCGCACGTCCACCTCACGCACGAGTACACCGCCGACTCGCGGCTGCGGCGAGTCACCGAGGACGACGCCGATGCGGCCCTACGCGGAGCGGTGTACGCGCGAAAGACGCTCGAGGCCGGCTTCACGTCGGTGCGCGACCTGGGCGGCGGCCCCGCGATCTTCGCGCTGCGCGACGCGATCGCGAACGGGCTGATTCCCGGTCCGCGCGTGATCGCGGCGGGGCGCTCGATCACGCCGACGGGCGGGCACGCCGACGCCACGAACGGCTATCGCGACGATCTCTTCGACGTGCCCGGAGCGTACGAGGGCGTGGCGGACGGCCCGTACGAGGCGCGCAAGGCCGTGCGCGCGCAGGTGAAGCGCGGCGCCGACGTGATCAAGCTGAC
>CAZMKX010000246.1:0-1269 GCA_964566375.1 uncultured Myxococcales bacterium | reverse complement strand
GTCGGCAAGGCGGCGGATCTGGTCGCGACGCGCAAGAATCCGCTCGTCGACGTCACCGAGCTCGGGCGGCCGGTCTTCGTGATGCGCGGTGGCACCGTGTACAGGCGCGAATAGCGCGGGAGTGGATCGTGATCGTCGCGTGTCTCGATCTCGAGGGCGTGCTCGTGCCCGAAATCTGGATCAACGTCGCCGAGCGCACCGGAGTCGCCGAGCTGCGCCGCACCACGCGCGACGAGCCGGACTACGACAAGCTGATGCGCGCGCGGCTCGAGATTCTCGACCGCCACGGCCTCGGCATCCGCGAGATCCAGGACGTGATCGCGACGCTCGAGCCCCTGCCGGGTGCGCTCGACTTCCTGAACCGCCTGCGCGAGCAGCACCAGATCCTGATCCTGTCCGACACCTTCTACGACTTCGCGAAGCCCCTCATGCGCAAGCTCGGCTTCCCTACCTTGTTCGCGCACGACCTCGTGATCGAGGCGAACGGCCGCATCAGCGGCTACCGCCTGCGCTTGCCCGACCAGAAGCGGCAGAGCGTCGAGCACCTTCGCACGCTTCGCTTCCACGTGATCGCGGCGGGAGACAGCTACAACGACACGAGCATGCTCGCCGCCGCTCACGCCGGCATCCTGTTCCGGCCGCCGGCGAACGTGATCGCCGAGTTTCCGCAGTTCCCCGTCACGATGGACTACGCCGAGCTCGAGCGCGCCTTCGCCGACGCCGCGCGTCTCGTTGCGACGGCCGCGAAGTAGCCTCTATACTGCGCGCGCGCCGAGGAGGACCCCCGATGGCCGATGCCCCGCTGGTGCGCCAGCCCGGCTCCCTGATCAAGAAGCGCCGCGACGGAACGCTCGAGGTTCCCGACAACCCGACGATCGCCTACGTCGAGGGCGACGGCACCGGCCGGGACATCTGGAAGGCGTCGGTGCGCGTCTTCGACGCCGCCGTCGAGAAGGCCTTCAAGGGCCGGCGCAAGATCGGCTGGCACGAGGTGCTCGCCGGACAGAAGGCGTTCGACCGCACGAAGACCTGGCTGCCCGACGAGACGGTCGACACGTTCCGGAAGTGCCTGGTCGGAATCAAGGGGCCGCTCACGACGCCGATCGGTGGCGGGATCCGCAGCCTGAACGTCGCGCTGCGCCAGATCCTCGACCTGTACGTCTGTCTGCGCCCCGTGCGCTGGTACGAGGGCGTTCCCAGCCCCGTGAAGCACCCCGAGCTCGTCGACATGGTGATCTTCCGCGAGAACACGGAAGACATCTACGCGGG
>CAZMKX010000245.1:0-5983 GCA_964566375.1 uncultured Myxococcales bacterium | reverse complement strand
GCTCATGGCCGAACAGCTCGCTCTCGATCAGATTCGGCGCGAGCGCGCCACAGTCGACGTGTACGAACGGCTTGTCGCGGCGCTTCGAGCCTTCATGGATGAGCCGGGCGACGACGCCCTTTCCGGTTCCGGTCTCACCTTGGATCAGAACGGTCGAGCCGACGCGATTCGCGTTCGCGATGCGTTCACGCAAGCGCACCATGGCCGGGCTCTGGCCGACGAAGTCGAGGCGACCGTCGACGTCACCATCGAATCCAGCGATGTGGTTAAAGGCGCGCGCGGCCACTTCCATTGGTGAAGCGGAAGGCTCGATCACGTCGGCGACACCCAGTCTGATCAGCCGTACTGCCAAGTCGATCCCAGTATCCCGCGCGAGCACCACCAGCGGACAGGCGCGTAGAAGCTTCAGCACGGTCCTGACGCGTTCGAAGCCAGCCTCGTCGCGGCCGGAAATGGCCACCACGGACAGAACGACTCCAGCGCCTCCCGAGAGCATCGGCAGCTCGCCGTCGATCGGAATTGGCCGAAGCCTTGCACCGGCACACCGCGATGCGAACGCGTGGCCATGCTCCGGCTCGAGGTCGACGAGCAGAACTGCGCGTGCGCTCACTTTAGGCTCCCAGAGGTTCGAGGCTACAATCTCAATCGATGCCACCACACTGTGTCAAGTGCGCGTCGCGGAGCGGATGGTGACAACGGCCGAAGCGATCGTCGAAGAGCTCCCGGCTGTCGTCGCCGATCGGGTCGAGATGACCTATGGAGCCGGCGCGACCGAAGTTCATGCGCTTCGCGGACTATCGCTCGTGGTACCTCGTAGTCAATTCCTGGTCGTGCGTGGACGAAGCGGGAGCGGTAAGTCGACCCTCTTGCATGTGCTAGCAGGCCTGCGAAGACCGAGCGCTGGCCGTGTCACTATCGGAGGAACAGAAATCCAGAACCTCTCGGAGAGTGAGGCAGCCCGGTTCCGCAGACGGAAGGTTGGCTTGGTCTACCAGTTCTTCAACCTCGTCCCTACGCTTAGCGTTGAGCACAACATCGCGTTACCCCTGCTCATGGACGGCTTCTACATCTCTCAAGTTCGCGATCAAGTAGTCGCGCTCATGGAACGACTCGAGATCAGTGGCTACCAGCGGCGAGCGACCTCCGAGCTGTCAGGCGGTGAGATGCAGCGCGTCGCGATCGCGCGCGCTGTAATCGCGAATCCAGTGCTTGTGCTCGCGGACGAGCCTACAGGAAACCTTGATTCCACGACGGGAAGAGGCGTTCTAGCGCTGTTCCGCGAGATCTGCGACGAGCGCGATGCAACGCTTGTCATGATGACGCACGATGCAGAGGCGACTGCTTACGCCGATCGTGTGATTGTTCTTCGCGACGGTCGAATCGATGAAGACAGTGGACCAGTTCTCGGTGAAGGGACTTCCCGATGATCGGACGCGACTGGAGAGTTCCCCTCGGGCTTCTCGTCTCGATCAACAACGCTCTCGGACCCAATGCTCCATTCGCAGTAGCTACCGTTCTGGCAATAGCGGCGAGCGTGGCACTATCCACGAGTCTCGAGATGACTTCGAGGGGAATCGAGCGGGAGGCGGTGCGAACGTCGGCGGCACTTGCGGGTTCGTCTCAGGTCGAGGTGGTGGGCGGAGAACTAGGAGTACCGGAGGGTCTCGTCTCCGAGATTGGCGCGCTGCCCAGCGTCCTCATAGCCTCTCCCTTGATCAACGCCGTGGTTCGGATCGAGAAATCGCGGCTCCCACTGCACATTCTGGGCATCGACCTCACGCTCGCGGCCGATTCGCGTGAGCTCGAAGTCAGGTCCGGGGGCGTGCGCGTCAATGATCCCCTGCGGCTCTTGTCTCGGCCGAATGCGGTTCTGATCACGACATCTTTGGCTCAACGCCTCGGGATCGCGCAATCGGAAAGCATGGAAGTCCACTCCGCGGTAGGGAGACACACTCTCGAGATTCAGGGACTGCTGGAGGAGCGGGGTATCGCTAGCGCCTTCAACGGTCAGATCGCGGTCATGGACGTGTACGCGCTCCAGCAGATGCTCCACCGAGAGGGATCGGTGGATCGCATCGACGTCGTGGCGACGTCAGAGTCTCGGCTCGATGAGTTGACGAAGACAATCGAACGCATCGCTGCAGGTCGGGCAACGGTCCGACCTGCGGGACTCCAGCGTTCCGCTCTGGATCAAACAATCGCCGCCCTCCGAGTCTCCGTTCTGCTCGTTGCCATTCTCGGATCGCTTGTCTCGGGCTTGTTGAGCTACTCGGCGATGTCTACCTCCGTCGAGCGACGTCTTCGCGAGCTCTATGTTCTGCGCTCTACCGGCGTCTCGGCGATGTCCATTGCCCGTTGGGTAGCCTTGGACGCCGCTCTCGCAGCTGGCCTCGGAACAATCATCGGAGTCGCAGCGGGTCGGATCGCCGCAGGTAAGCTCGTCCCCACGGTCTCCAGGATCTCGGAGTACTTCAGCTCGTCTTCGATCGACCCATCGGATGTCGAGATCTCGGGGACGACGATCGCGCTCGCAGTTGCTGTCGGCGTTGTCTGCGCGTTCTGTGGCGCCATTGGCCCAACAAGAATCGCAACTCGCAGGTATGCGCTCGAGAACTCCGGATTCGAAGTCGGCGTCGATCGGTCAACTCGCGGGTCGTGGCAGCGTCGAACGCTCGTGTTCGTCGTGGGACTTGGAGCGGTCTCTGCCGCAAGCGTTCAGCAGTGGCCAGCAGCTATTCGAACGGTTCTGGTCCTTGGGGTCGGCGTAGGCGTGGTCCTCTATGGAGTTCGACCGGGGCTTCGATGGCTGGATCGTCAGCGCGGATGGCTCAGCCGGGTCGTCCCTGGCGTCGGTCATCTTCTCGGAACCGGACTTGCGATTCGGCCGCGGAGCACCGCGCTCGCTCTTGCGGCAATCGCTTCGATCGTAGCCTTTGTTCATGGAGCGATCATCGTTTCGGCTAGCTTTGGCGAAACACTCGTCGCGCTGATCGCCGCACGCCATCCAGACGCAATTCTAGTCACTGCGGGACCACCATTCATCGATGGCGAGCTGGACGAGGTCAGGTCAGAGACAGTTGCCGCTATTGAATCTACTCCGGGCGTCTGGAGAGCAATCGAGCGATACAGCTCAACGATACTGTTCCGTGGAGCGGAAGTCTCAATCGTCGCCCTTCCGGCCAGGGTGCCTGGCGGATTCTCGCTGGCCACGGACGATACCCACGCATTGGCTAGAGTCTCCGAAGCGCTGGTCAAGGGTTCCGTCTGTGTGTCCTCCGCCTTTGCAAGGAGGTTCTCGCTCACCACGGGCGACACCCTCGAGCTCTCGACACCACAAGGTCGGAAGGCCTTCACGATCGCGGGCGTAGTCCCTGGGCTGGCTGGCCCTTCGGGCACCATCTACTTCGACATCGAAGTGTTCGATCGCATCTGGCCGCGTCCGGGCGCGACGGCTGTGTACGTCTGGATTAGTGCTGAACCCGACCGCGTGATCGACGAGGTCCGCCGACGCACTGAGGATTCGCAGCCACTCTTCTTCACGAACAACTTGGAGCTCCTGGAGGGTGCTCGGAAGTTCGCAGTGCGATTCGACGATCTTCTGTACGGCGTGAGCACACTTGCGATCGTCTTGGGAGCGGTCGCAGCCGCAAACCTCCTTGCAGGCATCGTGGCTGCTCGGAGAGTGGAGTTCGCGTTGCTGCGTGCAGCTGGTGCTTCTCCGTCTCAGATCGGCGCGCTCGTCCTTTGCGATGCGCTGCTCGTCTCCGCCGTCGGGCTCGGCACGGGAGCCTTGCTAGGGTACTTCGTCTCAGAGCCGATGCTCGATCTGATGAGCACGGAGTTCGGATTGAGAGTCACACGACATCTCGATCTACCTCGACTCTCGATCCTGGCTCTCGCGATCACATCTGCGGTCGGCTTGTGCTCCATCTATCCATCCTGGATTGCATTCAGGCCGAGCGAGCTCGAGCTGTGAGCGAATGCTCTAGGATCGCTAGCCGCAAGGATTCCATGCGAGTGGAGACAAGAGAACCGCAGCGCGGACGAGTATCTTCAAGATCGAAATGATCAGCGGCAGCGCGGCGGGCATCACTCACCCATTCACGCCAGCGCGCTTCGAACGATCGCAGCGCTCGGCTCGCAAGCATCAAACTCCACCGCATGCCCCGCCCCAGCAATCGTCCGAATCCCCGTCGGCCCGCTGATCCTCTCCGCGAACTTCTTCGCATAGCTCACCGGCACCACCCGATCGTCCGCGCCCCACACGAGCGTCGTCGGGCACGTGATCCGGTGCAGCCTCTTCGCCAGGCCGAGCTCGCCCATCGGCCACAGCAGCCGCGCCGCCGCCTCCGCCGCGCGCGCCTGCACGATCTGCCACTCGACGACCGCGTCGGCCGACAGACCCAACGGCTGTGTCAGCCGCGCCGCCGCGTACTCCGCCGGCTTCGTCGACATCAGCGCGGGGATCTCGTCCGGCCGCTTCGCGAACACGTCGGCCGTGGGCTCCGACTCCTCGTACAGCCCGAACGGCGCGATCAGCACCAGCCGCTTCACCGTCGCGCGCGAGAACGCCGCGACTTCCGCCGCGAGCATTCCGCCCACCGAGTGCCCGATCAGGTCACAACCTTCGAGGCCGGAAGCCTCCAACAAATCCAGCGTCGCCGCGAGCCAGTCCTGAAACGTGTCGAGCAGCCGGTGACTCGGCCCCGAGCCCGGGAAGCCCGGCAGCGACGGCACGATCACGCGGCGGGTCTTCGCGAGCTCGTCCAAGAACGGCGTCCACTCGTTCAAGCCGCCGAGCCCGGCGAGGTATCCGATCGGCTCGCCCGTGCCCTTCTCCCACACGCGGCACGGCTCGCCGTTGATGCGCACGGTGCGCTCGTTCATCGCCGCACCGCCGCCTGCTCCTCGCGCGGGAGCGGCTTGGGCCACCAGCGGTTCTCCCACTTGTCTTCGAAGAGCCCCCGAAGCTGCGGCATGACGCGCTTGGCGAAGAGCTCGGTGTTGTAGAACGCGAGCTCCTTGTTCATGTTGCCGTACTGGAGCAGCAGCATGAGCTGGCCGACGTTCAGCGACTTGGCGACCTCGAGCAGCTTCTCGGCGACCTCGTCGGGGCTGCCGATCACGACGTAGCCCTGGTCGACGATCTCTTCGAAGCTGGGCGAGCCGTAGGCGGTCTTCTCGGGCGCGGATGCGCGCGCGGCGGCTTGCGCGACTTGTGACTGCACGCGCGCGCGCAGCGTGGCTTCGCTCTGGTAGCCGGGCGGGCCGGCCCAGCGCGCGTCGACGTGCAGGCAGCGGTTGAAGAAGTACTCGGCGCTCTCGCGATACAGGTCGAGCGCTTCGGCGCGCGTCTCGGCCACGCCGACGAACTGCAGGAAGCCCGCGCGGAAGGGGTTCTTGTCCTTGCCGAGCCGATCCATCTCGCGCCAGAAGCCGTCCATCGTGGCCTGGCCGGCCTTGTAGCCGAAGTAGGACAGGTAGGTGTAGACGTAGTCCTTCTCGGCGCACCACTGCCAGGTCTCGATCGAGCCGCCGCCGGGGATCCACACGGGCGGGTGGGGCTTCTGCAGCGGGCGCGGCCAGGGGTTCACGTAGCGCTGCTGGTTGAAGCGGCCGTTCCACGAAAATGTGTCGGGCTCGGTCCAGCACTTCATCACCAGGTCGTGCGCTTCGTAGTAGCGCTCGCGCAGCTGGCTCGGGTTCTGGCCGTAGGCGAAGCAGGTGTCCATGGGCGTGCCGACGGGGAAGCCCGCGACGAGCCGACCACCGGAGATGCAGTCGAGCATGGCGAACTCTTCCGCGACGCGGACGGGCGGGTTGTAGAGCGCGAGCGAGTTGCCGAGCACGACGATCGCGGTGTCGCGCGTGCGGCGGGCGAGCGTCGACGCGATCAGGTTCGGCGACGGCATGAGCCCGTAGCCGTTCGAGTGGTGCTCGTTCACGCACACGCCGTCGAAGCCGACCTCGGCGGCGAACTCGA
>CAZMKX010000244.1:0-6011 GCA_964566375.1 uncultured Myxococcales bacterium | reverse complement strand
TCCGCGGGCAGGAGCTGTGGGATGTGCTGCGGGCAGTTCCGGTCCCACGCCTCGATCGTGAAGACGATTGCCTGCTCGGGCTTCGCATCGCCCGTGCCCTCGGCCAGCGACGCGAGCAGGGCCGGATCGTCCTCCACCACACGCGCGCGGCCCCAGATCTTGAGCCGCCGCCGGTTGGCGTAGTCCATCAGGAAAAGGAAGGCGCGGTCGTTCTCGGCCAGGTTGCCCTGCGAGATGTACTGGCGGTTGCCGCGGTAGTCGGCGAAGGCCAGCGTCCGGTCGTCGAGCACGCGCAGGAAGCCGCGCGTGCCGCCGCGGTGCTGGATGTACGGCTGCCCGTCGGCGCTGGCTGTGCCCAGGTAGAAGCTGTCGCGCTCGGCCACGAACGCCGCGAGCTCGGGCGTGACGCGCGCGTCCCAGCCGCCGCGCGCCTCGAGCTTCGCGTAGCCCGCGCGCGAGCCTTTGCGGGCCTGGATCGCCTTCACGCTCGGGCTGAAGGCCACGTCGGTCGTCGACTTCGGGTCCATCTCGATCTCCTCCATGGACAGGTATGACGCGCGGCGAGGGGAAGCGGAACGCCTCCGAGCGGCCAAACACCCTTGCGCGAAATGAGACAATCGCCGCCTTCGGGAGGAAGTCCGTGGATCAGCTCGAGGCGATGCGCGTGTTCGTGGCGGTGGCCGATGCCGGGAATCTGTCGCGCGCGGCGCGCGCGCTCGGCGTTCCCGTGCCCTCCGTGAGCCGCAAGCTCGCCGCGCTCGAGGCGCACCTCGATGCGCGCCTGATCTCGCGCACGACCCGGCGCATGGCGCTTTCGGAAGCCGGCGAGCGCTACCTGGTTCTGTGTCGGCGCGTGCTTGCCGAGATCGACGATGCGGGCCGGCTGCTGTCGTCCGCGCAGGAGGAGCCGCGAGGACCGCTCTCGGTGACCGCGCCCGTCGTCTTCGGGCGGCTGCACGTGCTGCCGATCGTGATCGAGTTCCTGCGCGCGCACCCGGGCGTCGACATCCGCTTCGTGCTCGCCGACCGCACGCTCGAGATGATCGACGAGGGCGTCGACGTGGCGATCCGCATCGGGGCGCTGCCGGACTCGTCGCTGATCGCGACGCGGGTCGGCGCGATCCGGCGCATCACCTGCGCAAGCCCGGCGTACCTGCGCGCGCACGGAACGCCGGCGCGTCCGGAGGACCTCTCGGCTCACGCCTGCATCTCGTTCGTCGGCATCGCCGCGCCCGATCGCTGGCCCTACCCGAGCGCGAGCGGCGTGCGCAGCGTCGAGGTGCACTCGCGTCTATCGGTCACGACCGCGGAGGCCGCGATCGACGCGGCGGAGGCGGGGCTCGGGATCACGCGCGTGCTGCGCTACCAAGCCGAGGCCTCGCTCGCGGCAGGCCGGCTCGTGCGCGTGCTCGAGAGGTTCGAGCCTCCCGCGGCGCCGGTGCACGTCGTGCACGGCGACGGGCACGCGCCGCGCGCGAAGGTGCGCGCGTTCGCAGCGCTCGCAGCGACGCGCCTTCGAGCGGCGCTGCGGGGCTGATCGTCCGCTCAGTCCGGCTTCGCCTTGAAGCCGTCGCTCCCATTCTGCTTCGTGCCCGTCGCGGAGAACTCCGCCTCCCAGCAGCCGCCGCCCTGGGACTGAAGCTGCAGTCGAAGCGGCAGCGGCAGCGGCAGGATGGGAAGCGCGAGATTCGCGCCGCTGGCGGTCGCGCTGAGCTTTGCCTTCCCCTGCGGGCCGGCGTGCAGCGTGAGCGCGGTGAGGCCGTCCGGTGTTCCCGCTGGATCGCGATACAGCTGGCTGTTCTTCCCGGCGGCGTGCCAGCACGGCTTCGCACCACAGCTGCCGCCGGCGGGCGCGACCGCGCCGAACAGAAGACCCGGCTGGCTGCCTGACTCGTCGTAGATGCACAGCGCGTAGCCGTCGTGGTCGGAGGGCTCGCCGAAGTCCGCGAGGCTGGTGGCGGCGCCCTTGCTCCACTTCCACGAGAGTGAACGCTTGGCGGAGGACGCGGACTTCAGGACCAGCGATCCCGCGCGCGATATGACCGACCGGCGGCATTCCGAAATCGGTTCGGGAGTGCAGGCCGCCTCTGCCACCGTGCCCGCCTGGGTCACTTCGAAGCTCTGATTGGCGATCGAGATCGTCGCCACTCGCGTGCCGGCCGCCGGATTGCTGCCGACACTGAAGCGCACCGTCCCTGATCCACTCCCGCTGCCACCCGAGTCGATGCGCAGCCAGGCCGCATGGCTCAGCGCGACCCATGCGCAGGCAGCCGCGGTGGTGACGCTTACGCTCCCGGTGCCGCCGACCGCGCCGAACGCCTGCGACATCGGCGAGAGCGCGTAGCTGCAACCGCCTCCTCCGCCGCCAACCTGAACGCTGACCGTCGCGAGGTTCGAATCGGTGGAGCCATCCCAGGCCGCGAACGTGAAGCTGTCCGCTCCGCTGAACGCCGTGTCGGGGAAGTACGTCGCGCGCGTTCCCTGCAGCCCGGCGGTTCCGTGCACGGGCTGCGAGACGATCCGCAAGCTGAGTGCGTCGCGGTCGGCGTCGCTCGCGGCGAGCGCGATCGAGACCGGCGTATCCACCGCCGTCGCCGCCGCGCCGTTGCTCGCCACGGCAGGGCGATTCGGGTTCGCGTCTTCGGAGCCGGGTCCGCGATGGCAGGTGTAGCAGCCGATCTGGAAGCCCTTCCAGAAGCGCTTGCTGCCGAACGCCGTGAGGGTGCGATCCGCTTGCGAGCGCGAGAGCACGGTGCCGCGGTCGTTACTGCCGTGGCAGGTGCGACACTGCGCAGCACCGCCTTCCTCAGCGGCATCCGCGTGTCCGCTGACCCAGGCCTGTCCGACGGGATGCATGCCGTGAGGCCCGCCGGAGATCGTCGCCGGCTGAGTTCCGTGACAGCTCGCGCACTCCACGAGTACGCCCGGGTGCCCCTGCCGTTGCAGGCTTGCCAGGTTGTCGTTGCGGTGACTGCTCGGGAACTCGGCGTGAGTCGAGCCGTGACAGGCTTCGCATGCGAGGCCGCCGTGGCCTTTCGAGAAGCGGAACAGGGAAAGCCCGGGCGCGGGCGTGTTGGGCGTCGTCGCAAACGTCCGGTCGACGGCGACACGAGGTCGGCCCGCGCCGTCGAAGACGGAGGTGTACCGGATCTGCCCGTTGTTGCGCACGGCGGTGCCCGTGTGGCAGCTCTGGCAGTCGGGCTCGTCGAGCCAGCCGGTTCTGGCGGCGGAAGCCACCGCACTCATCGAGCCGTGACAGCTCTGACACTGCATCGCGAGCGTGCCGTCAGCGGCGACCGCCGAGCCCATCGCGCCGCGCAGACAGCGCGTCACCGAGCCGGGGTGGCAGGTGTAGCAGGCGGCGCGGTTGTCGGCGGAATCGAGCGTCAGCGACGTTCGCGGATCCGTCACTCCGGCGTGTCGCCCGTGGATCGCGCGGGTCAGCGGAGCGATCCCCGCGATTCCGCTTCCGGGCAGTGCCTCCGAGAGATGGCAGCTCGCGCACAGAATCGCTTCGCCGCCGAGCGCGGTCGCGTGGAGCCCCGCGGGGTCGTAGCCCTGCGCCGCGAGCGCAGCTCGGAACGAGGCGCTGCCCGCCTGCTTCTCGTCGTGCAGCCGCAGGATGTTCAGCCGGAAGTCCCGCTGCGAGTTCGGATCGTTCTCCCACCCTGATGCCGGCTGAGCCGCGCTACCCGATCCCGACGCGTGACAGGCCGAGCAGTCCATCTCGTCCGAGACGGGAAGGACGACGTCCTGCGAGGTGAGCAGTGTCCCTGCCGCGTTTCGAGCCTCGAGCCGCATGAGCGGGTACGGATTCTTGCGGCCGAGATCGTCGTACGGCGTGATCGGAATGCCCTCCGCGATCCACCAGCCGCTCGCGGCGTCGTAGATCATCGGTCGCGGCGCGTTCGCGCCGCCGGGCATCGGGCGTCCGAGCAAGCCGACGTCGGGCGCAATGCTCACGCCGAAGAGCGCCGGGACGTTCTCCCAGAAGTTCGTCTTGCCGACGGAGCTGGTGTTGATCGATCCGTCCGGATCGGCAACGGCCCGATACGTCACCGTGATGCCCGCGGGATCGGTCACGAGCCGTCCCTGCGGATCGACGAGCTGCGCGTGGATCGTGTTGTACGGCGGAAGCAGAGAGAGCACGGAGTAGTCGCCGTCCATGCAGTGCATGCCGAGGTTGTTCCAGCCGACCAGCGAATACCCGGCGCTCGCGACCCGCGGGAGAAGCGCCAGAGAGAGGATGAGGGGAGCCAGGCTCGCGCGACGGAGATGATGGAACACCCTCATGGCGCGACTGCTCCAGCAAGACCGGTGCCCGAGCCCTGCAGGGCTGAAAGTGGGATAAATGCCCACGCGATCGACTTCCGGGGCAAGTCACCCCGTGCCGATCCGCCGCGCTGAGGCGCGGCGCCACCCGCAAGCGGGGCGCCGGTGGCCTGCGGATCGGAGCCCGCGTCAGCCCACGCGCGAGCGCGGGACCGCGCTGGCAAGCAGCCGCGTCAGGTCGTCGCGCACGAACTCCGCGCCGAGCAGACGCGCGAAGCCGAGCGTCGCGCCGGCCTCCTTGCCGCGCGTCCAGGCCGCGGCGAAGAACGTCTCGCCGGCGAGCTCGATCGGGCGGTACTCCGACACCTCGCGCACGTGCTGCTCCGAAAGCTCGGCGAAGAGCGGGGAATCGAGCAGACGCAGCGCCTCGTGGATCGACGCGTCGTTCAGCCCCTTCTCGAAGTGCAGCATCTCCGCTCGAAGTTGCTGCCTCAGCTCATCGCGCACGCCGACGTCCTCCGCACGGGGCACAGGCTGCCCGATCGGTCGGAGCCGGGCTGTGAAAGACTTCACAGCCCGGCCGGGCCGGCAGGGGGTTTCCGAGGTGCGAAGCCCGAGAGCACCGCTACAGGAGCGCCAACGAACGGCTCGATCTGCGAGTCGAGCCTCGCCCCGAAGGCGGTGCCCGGACGAGAAGCGCTCCGTGGTCGCTCGTCACTTGACCGACCGACGCGCGAGGCCGGAGGATGCCCCGATGCTCTCCCCGCGCATCGCGATTTTCTGGCTCTCCGCGTCTCTCTTCACGCTACCTGCCGCAGCGGAGCCTCCCTCGGGCAGCTACGCACTGACCGTCGACGGCGACTCCGTGGTGCGCCTCTTCCAGGGCGGCCGCAACGACACGACCGGCCCTGAGTGCACCGACGGCCAGCTCCCCTCCGGAGAACCCGTCTGCGCGCCAGCCTACGGCTACACGAACGTGCAACAGAGCCAGGTCTGGGCTTCCTACCGGCTCTACTACGGTGGCGCCCTGTACGACAGGATCGATTTCGACTTCTGGGGCACGTTGCGAGCCAGCGGGAAAGGGATGCGCGCGAAGCTGAGCGTCAAGCTCGAAGGCGCGCGCACGATCGACGACGTCACGACCTGGCTTTCGGGCGGGGGCAAGGTCGCGTGTCGCGACGATCTGACCGGGGCCTGGGAGTTCACGTGCACGGGCAAGCTCGCGTACTGCAGCAGCTCGGAGTACGGCGTCGAAGGGACCTGCGAACCCAGGCTCTTCTCGTTCGTCTTTCCGGAAGTGCGCGCACCCTGGCGACTCGAGCTCGATCTCGAAACCGACGCGGCTGGCAAGGTGCGCGGCCAGGCGCGTGCCGTCCTTCCGACCGAGGACACCCGGGCGATCTACTACGAAGCCGTCGGAAAGTACTCGAGCAAGACGGACACGGTCTCCCTCAAGATCCGGACCGACTCCGGCCGGCCACTCTCGAAGCTGGGCCTCTCGAAGCTCCGCATCGCGGACGGCCGGATCGTCGCCGGACGCCTCAAGTACAAGCTCGTGGGGGGCCAGTCCGGTACGTTCGAGATCGGAGCGCCCGCCCCGGACTAGCCCGAAGGTGGGGTCAGGTCTTCGCCGAGCTCGCCTCCGCCTGTTTCGGGAATAGCACCGACATGGCCATCGAGGTCCCGATCAGGAGCGCGATGATCGCGAGCGACCACTGGATCGGGAACTTCCCGCCGAA
>CAZMKX010000243.1:1959-6045 GCA_964566375.1 uncultured Myxococcales bacterium | reverse complement strand
CGTCGGCCTCGCGCTCGAGCAGCTTTCGCAGTCGCTCGAACCACTCCAGCTTGAAGGCGTACTTGTCGCTGCCGACGGCCTGCCCGTTCGGCACGTAGGCGCAGAGCACGCGCACGCCGTCGGCGGTCGCCGAGAGCAGCCGCGCCTGCGAGTCGTCACCGCCGTCGCGAAAGCCGGGCGCGATCCCGGCCAGCGCGCTCTTCGAGAGGATGGCGACGCCGTTGTAGCTCTTCTGGCCCAGGATCGCGCTGGTGTAGCCCGCCGCTCGCAGCGCTTCGACCGGAAAGTCCGCGTCGACCACCTTCGTCTCCTGCAGGCAGACGACGTCGGGTGAGTGGCGCTCGAGCAGCGCGAGCAATCGCTCGAGGCGCTGTCGGATCGAATTCACGTTCCAGGTAACCAGCTTCACATCGAACGCCATCCTACCGGATGACGGAGTTCTTGACGGGCCCGAGCGGTGGCCCGAAGGTAGGCTGATGCGCTGCGCGCAGTGCGGAACGGAGCTGCTGCCCGGAAAGAAGTTCTGCCACGCCTGTGGTGCGGCGGTGGTCTCCCCGTGCCCGAGCTGCGGCGCGCGAATCGAGCCCGGCTGGCGCTTCTGTCCGGACTGCGGGCACGTGCTGGACGAGGCGCCGGCGAGGGCGCCGGCGGGCGAGCCCGCTCCCGTCGCAAGGCCCGCTCCGGTGGACGAGCGGCTCGAACGGCTCGCCCGACACATTCCGGAGACGCTCGCGAAGCGGATTCGCGCCGCCGGAGCGGTCGCCGGCGAGCGCAAGCGCGCGACCGTGTTCTTCTGCGACCTGGTCGGCTCGACCGCGATCGCCGAGAGCCTCGATCCCGAGGTCTACCGCGAGCTCCTCGACCGCTACCTGGAGGTCGTCTTCGCCGAGATCTACCGCTTCGAGGGGATCGTCAATCAGCTCGCCGGCGACGGCCTGATGGCGCTGTTCGGCGCGCCGATCGCGCACGAGGACGCGCCCGAGCGCGCGGTTCGCGCCGCGCTCGCGATCCAGTCCGCGCTCGACGAGCTCTCGACGCGGCTCACGGCCGAGCGCGGCGTCGCACTGCACGCGCGCATCGGCATCCACACCGGAATCGTGGTCGCCGGCACGGTCGGCAACGACCTCAAGATGGACTACACGGCGATCGGAGACACGACGAATCTCGCCGCGCGCCTGCAGGCGCTGGCCGAGCCGGGCACGATCGTCGTCTCGGAGGCGACGCACGCGCTGCTTCGCGGCGGCTTCCGCACGCGGGCGCTCGGTCCGTTCGACGTGAAGGGAAAGAGCGAGCCCGTCACCGCGCACCAGGTGCTCGGCGTCGGAGAGCGCGTGTCGGCTTTCGGCGGCGAGCTCACGCCGTTCGTCGGGCGCGACGCGGAGCTCGCGCAGCTCGAGGCCTGCTTCGACCGGCTCGACACGGGGCTCGCGCAGGTGGTCTCGATCGTCGGCGACGCGGGCATCGGCAAGTCGCGGCTGGTGCACGAGTTCAAGCGGCGCCTCGCGGGGCGGGAGCTCGAGCTGCTCGAGGCGCGCTGCGCGTCGATCACGCGCTCGGTGCCGTATGCGCCGTGGGTCTCGATGCTGAAGCGCTGGTTCGGCGTCGATCCGAGCGACGGCGAGCAATCCGCGTGCGCGAAGGTGAAGAAGCGCTTCGAGGCGGCGGGCGGAGGTCTCGACGAGACCTACACCGATCTGTGCTGGATGATGTCGCTGACGCCGGAAGAGCGTCCCCCCGACGTCGAGGAGCCCGCGCGTCATCGCGGCTTCGAGGCCGTCTCGCGCCTGATCGAGAGGACCTCCCAGAGCGTTCCCGTCGTGATGATCATCGAGGACCTGCACTGGCTCGACGACGCGTCGCGCGAGATCCTCGAGATGGCGATCGCGCGCACCGACACCGCCGCGGTGATGATCGTGACGACGCACCGCCCGGACCACAAGCCGAACTGGAGCTCGAACGCCGCGTTCACGCAGCTGCGCCTCCGACCGCTCGGTGACGACGACGCAACGCGGATCGTGCATGCGCGCGCCGGGGGCGTCGTGCCGCGCGACGTCGACGAACGCATCCTGCGCAAGGCGGACGGGAATCCGTTCTACCTGGAGGAGCTCACGCGCACGCTCGTCGAGGACGGCACCCTCGTCGCGCACGACGGCCGCGTCGTGGTCACCCGGAGGTCGGACGAGATCCGCATTCCCGACACGATCGGCGAGGTTCTCGGCGCGCGCATCGACCGGCTGCGTCCGGCCGCGAAGCGCGTCGCGCAGGTCGCCTCGGTGCTCGGTCGCCAGTTCCGGCTCCGCCACGTCGAGGCGCTGCTCGCGGGCGACTCGATCGACGTCGGCGCGGAGCTCGGCGAGCTCGAACGGCGCGGCGTTCTGCACCGGATCGGTGGCATGGCCTTCGACGAGTACCGCTTCGGCGAGAGCCTGACCCAGGAGGTCGCGTACGAGGGCCTGCTCCTGCGCGAGCGGCGGCTCCTGCACGATCGCATCGCGGGCGTGCTCGAGGCGGAGGTCCGCGACGCGACACCGGGCAGCGACGGGCGGGCGACGCTCTCGGTCGCCGCGCACCACCTCGCGCGCGGCGACGACCGCCTGCGCGGAATCGGCGCGCTGCTCGAGGTCGCGCGCGAGGCGCAGGCGCTTCCGTCGTACGGAGACGCGGTGCGCCTGTATCGCGAGGCCTGGCGCCTGGCCGAGCTGGCGCTCGACGAGTCGCGCGACGCTTCGCCGGCGCTGAAGCGGATCGCGCTCCAGGCGGCGGTCGGGATCTGCGCCGCCACCGCGGTGTACGGTGATTCCGAGACCGAGTCGGATCAGCGCGCGGCGAAACGCGGCCTCGCGCTGGCGGCCGACGTCGGCGATCTCGAGCTGCACTCGAACCTGCTTGCGTCCTACGGGCTCGTAACCCTGAACGGCTCCGAGGAGCGGTTCGCCGAGGGCCTGCAGATGGTCGAGAAGGCGGTCGAGATCGCGCGCCGCTCCGGCTCGGAGGTCGCGGTCTTCCGCGCGATCCGCGGACTCGTCTTCGGCTACCTCCTGGACGGCCGGCAGGCCGAGGCGCTCCAGCTCGCCGACGAGACGCTCGAGGTCTTCGAGCGCTCCGGGGACGCCGCGCGCAACACCGAGCCGTACATGGGCGCGCGCTTCTTCCGGGGTCGCTGTCTCCTGGACGGCGACCACTATCGGGAAGCGGGCCCGTGGCTGCTCGAGTCGTTCGAGCGTGCACAGCGCGCGGGGAATCGCACGATGCAGTCGGCCTCGGCGTCGATGCTCGCGTCGCTCGCGTTCCTGCGCGGGCAGTACGAGGAGGCGGAGCGCTGGTCGAGCATCGCGCTCCCGATCGCCGAGGCGATCGACAGCCTGGCGTCGCTTCGCGGCTGCACGGCGACCGTTCTGCTGGTGCGCGCGCAGCGCGGCAGCCCGGGCGTCACCACGGCCGAGCTCGAGCGGCTGGAACGCGGATTGCTCTCGAGCGGCGACCTCGGCTCGGGATTCGAGTGGATCGTCGAGGCCTTGATCGAGAACGGCGAGCTCGCGCGGGGACGCCGGCTCGCCGAGGCGCGCGTGGCCCGCGCGGGGGGACGCACGCGCGAGGCCCGTGCGGCGCTTTCGCTCGGTCAGGTCGCCCTGCGCGCGGGCGGCGAGGAGCTGGGCACCGCCGAGCGGAGCTTCCAGACCGCGCTCGTGCGCGCCAAGGCGATCGGCCTGAGATCCCTGCAGGGACGCGCCCACCTGGGGCTGGCGGAGCTGGCAAGGGTGCAGGGCCGCGCGGACGGAGTGAATGCGCATGCCCGGCACGCCGTCGCGTTGCTGCGAGAGGTCGGAATGGACCACTACGCCGCCCGCGCCGCCCGCCTTCTCTTGGACCGGCTCGAGGAGTCGTCCCCGAACGCCTGACCGGGACGTTCTCATTGACAAGGCCCCGCATGCCGACTAATCGAGGGGCCGACACCCAGAGAAGAAGAGGACCCCCCATGCCTCGCTACGCCTACGACCGGCTGACCGCGCTCGACAACTCGTTCCTGCTGCTCGAGAAGCCGACCTCGTACATGCACGTCGCCTCGACGCAGATCCACAAGACGGG
>CAZMKX010000243.1:0-1859 GCA_964566375.1 uncultured Myxococcales bacterium | reverse complement strand
ATCATGCAGCAGCACCTCGACCGCAGCCGCCCGCTCTGGGAGATGTGGATCGTCGAGGGACTCGAAGACGACCGCTTCGCGATCATCTCGAAGACGCACCACTGCATGATCGACGGCGCGTCCGGCGTCGACATCATGCGCGTGCTGATGGCGCCCGAGCCCGACACCGAGATCGCCGAGGAGCCGAGCTGGGTTCCGCGACCGGCGCCGTCGGGGTTCGAGCTGATGCGCCACGAGTTCCTGCGCCGCGCGCGACTGCCGTTCGAGATCCTGCGCGGCGCCGCGAGCGTGCTGGGCACCGCCGAGAGCGTGCGCTTCGACGTGATGACGCGCGTGCGCGCGCTGACCGAGGCGATGGGTGGAAGCCTGCGGCTGCCGTCCGAGACGCCGTTCAATCGCGAGATCGGACCGCACCGCCGCTTCGACTGGATGACGATGGACCTGGCCGACATCAAGAAGCTGCGCAAGAGCCTCGGCGGATCGCTGAACGACATCGTGCTGACGATCGTGACCGGAGCGGTGCGCAGCTTCCTGCGCACGCGCCACGTGAACCCCGACAAGCTCGACTTCCGCGTCATGGCTCCGGTCTCGGTGCGCAGCGAGAACGAGCGCGGCGCGCTCGGCAACCGCGTCTCGGCGTGGATCGTGCCGCTGCCGGTCGGGGAGGCCGATCGACGCGTGCAGCTCGAGCGCATCACGGAGCGCACGACGCGGCTCAAGGAGTCGAACAGCGCGGTCGGCGCCGAGGCGCTCACGCAGGCTGCCGAGTACACCCCGTCGACGCTGCTCGCGCTCGGCGCGCGGAACATGACGCGGCTCCTGCCGTTCAACCTGGTGGTCACGAACGTGCCCGGCCCGCAAGCGCCGATGTACATGCTCGGTGCGGAGATGCTCGAGTGCTTCCCGCACGTGCCGCTCACCGATCGGCTCGGGCTCGGCATCGCGCTGATGAGCTACAACGGCAAGCTCTGCTGGGGCTTCAACGCGGACTACGACCTGGTGCCCGACCTGCGCGAGTTCGTCGCTGCGATCGATGCCTCGTTCCGCGAGCTCATCGCGCTCTCCTTCGCGCGGCCGACGCTCGTGGCGAGCAATGGTCACGACGCCGCGCAGACGCGCGCCGTGTGACCCCGAACGCCGGGCGCAGCTTCGAGATCCAGGGCCGACGGGTGACGCTGCCCGTCGTCGTGCGCGACGCCAGCAACGCTTCGGCGACCTTCCTGGTGCCGAGTGAAGCGGCACGGCGCTGGATTCCGGACGGCGCGCTCGAGGTCGCCGAGCTCCTGCCCGGGCAGGCGATGCTCTCGATCGCCGCGATCGACTACCGCGACAACGATCTCGGCGACTACGACGAGGTCTCGCTCGCGCTCTTCGTACGCGAGCGCGGGGCGAAGCGCGGCTGGCCGGTGGTGGGCACGGTCTCGGACTTCGTGCGCGGGACGCTCGGCACCTACATCCACCGTCTGCCCGTGAACCAGAGCTTCACCTGCGAGGCGGGCCGGGCGATCTGGGGCTTCCCGAAGACGGTCGAGGAGATCGCGATCGAGGCGCGCGGCGACCGTCTGTCGTGCCGTCTCGTCATGGACGGCGCCCACGCGCTCACGATCTCGTTCCCGCGCGGCGGAAGCGGCGTGATGCCCGAGCGCGAGATGACCTCGTACACGTACCTCCACGGGGTCGCCCATCGCACGCGCGCGATGATGGGCGGCGAGGGCTTCGCGATGCGCTTCGGCGGCGCGGAGATCGTGCTCGGCAGCCATGCGCTCTCGAACGACCTGCGCTTGCTCGGTCTGCCGAAGCGCGCGCTCTTCACGACCTGGACCGAGCGCATGCACGCGCGCTTCGAGGCGCCCGAGAAG
>CAZMKX010000242.1:4191-6046 GCA_964566375.1 uncultured Myxococcales bacterium | reverse complement strand
ATCTCGATGGCGCTGCGGTCGAAGCGCGCGATCGCGCCGCGCGCGTTCACCCACTCGTGGCGCAGGATGCCCTCGGGATCGTGCGGCGCCAGGTCGCGGTAGATGCGGCCGAGGATCTCGCGCTCGTACTCGTCGCGGGTGCCCCGCGCGAGCGCCTCGGGCACGACCGCGCCCGAGACCGAAGGCACGCGCGCGGCGTTCGTGCGGTAGTGCTCGAGGCGCGTGTCCAAGAGGCCCGTCGGCGCGCCGTCCGCGATCGGGGAGCTCGCGGCCAGCGCGGGCAGGATCGGCAGCAGCGCGCGGACCGCGGCGTGAAGACGCGCGAACTCCGCGTCGCCGTCGAACGGCAGGTTCACGTGCATGCTCTGCAGGTTCGCCCAGCCGTGGCCGCGACAGTCGAAGATCCGGTCGAAGGTCGCGTAGATCTCCTGGCCGCCGTGCGGCCAGAGACGCGTCTCGGTGAAGGGGTTCATGAACGGGTGCATCGCGGACGAGAGCAGCGTCGCGCCGTGCCGCTCGAGGCGCGCGTTCAGCTCGCGGACCGCCGCCTGGAACTGCTCGGCCACGCCCGCGAGCGCCCGGACGGGCGCGCTCGTCTTCAGCTCGACCACGTGCATGACGAGCTCGTTCGACGCCGAGATCGGGCCCAGGTCGAGCTCGCCGTCCGGGCCGAGCAGGAGGTCGGCGATCGGCCGCGGCGCGAGCGTCTCGCGGTCGACGATCATGTACTCGAGCTCGATGCCCGTGACCTCGAAGAGCCGGAAGCTCACGCGCCGATCCCGTTGCGGCGCTGCCGGTCGAGCCGGGTCCGGAAGTAGCCCATCACCGCCAGATAGAGCTCGTCCTTGATCAGCCGGTCCTCGTAGCCGCTCTCGATCGAGGGGTTGTCGTTCACCTCCATCACGATCACGCGGTCGCCGCTCTGCTTCAGGTCGACGCCGTACAGGCCGTCACCGATCAGTGACGCGGCGCGCACGGCCACGTCGACCACTTTGGATGGCACGTCCGCGAGCGGGAAGGCCTCCGTCCGTCCCCAGCGGCGGTGTCCGCTGCCGTGGCTCTCGACCACCTGCCAGTGACCCCGCGCCATGAAGTAGCGGCACGCCCAGAGCGGCTTGTGGTCGATCACGCCGATGCGCCAGTCGAAGTCGGACGGCGTGAACTCCTGCGCGACGGCGAGCTGCGAGCGCGAGAGCACCTGAGCGAGCTTCTCGTGCAGCTCCGCCGACGTCTCGGCCTTCACCACCCCCAGCGAGAACGACGAATCGGGGCGCTTCAGCACGCACGGCAGGCCGACCTCCTTCTCGATCCGCTCGGCGTCGTCGGCGTCGACGACGAGCGTGCGCGGCGACGGGATGTCGTGGCGAGCGAAGACCTCCGCCTGGTAGACCTTGTTCGTGCAGCGCAGGATCGACTCGGGATCGTCGACGACCACGAGCCCTTCGGCCGCGGCGCGGCGCGCGAAGCGGAACGTGTGGTGGTCGACCGCGGTCGTCTCGCGGATGAAGAGCGCGTCGAACTCGGCGATCTGGCCGATCTCGTCGGGATGGATGATCGTCGCCTCCATCTCGAGCTTGCGCGCGGCGCGCGCGAACTTCCGCAGCGCCCCCGCGTCGGAGGGCGGCTCCTTCTCGTCGGGGTTCACCAGGATCGCCAGGTCGTACACCGGGCGCTGTCGGGCGCGCGTGCGGCGCCGCGGACGGGCGAAGTACTCGACCGCGCGCTCGAGCACGAATTCGCGGTGCGCGTCGGGAATCTCGGACGTCGCGATCGGCCGGATGCGGTCGAGTCGCCAGCCCTCGTCGGGATCGCGCACGAAGCGCGCGCGCAGCATCGGCGCGGGGAACTGGTTGAA
>CAZMKX010000242.1:0-4091 GCA_964566375.1 uncultured Myxococcales bacterium | reverse complement strand
CCGGGCTCGACGATCGTCAGGTTCGCGTCCCAGGTGATGACACCGAGCAGGATCGCGCCGACCAGCCGGTCCATGCCGACCGCATAGTGCAGGCCGTCGGTCAGCGGATTGTCCTGGTACGGATCGGCCACGTGCACGATGCGCTCCTCGGGCTCGTACCCGTACAGCACCACGAAGTGCCCGCCCGGCGTACCGCGCACGTCGTCGTGCGCGAACTCGCGCTCCGGGTCCTCGCGCGCCGAGCCGTAGAGATAGGTGGACGAGAGTCCCGCCAGCAGGGGGTGCCCGCGCCGCAGATGCCGGCGCAGGAGCCGTGCGGACAGCTCCTCGTACTTCACGCGTCCGCCGAGCGACAGGAAGTCCAGGTACGCCTCGGTCGCGAAGCGGAGCTTCGGGTCCGACTTCGCCCGTGCCTGCGCCTCGAGCTTCACGCGCAGGTCGACCGCCGGATCGGCGAACCAGGTCGGGTCGAACAGGTGCAGGTTGTAGGTGTAGATCGTGGCGCGATAGCCGCGCCGGAGCGCGTGCGCGGCGAGCAGCACCGCGAGCGTGCCGCCGGTCTCGAGCCGGCCGACCTCGGCGATCACCTGCTCGAGCGGGATCGCGTCGCCGTGGTAGGCGTAGACCGCGTGCAGGCAGGTGGGCCCGCACGTGGCGTCGTCGGGCTGGGGCTGGATCTCGATCGCGAGCCGCGGCACGGGCGCGTCCGGTGCCCCCCGGTCATGCGGCTCCTTCAAAACGCGCGCATCCTGACTACCATTGCGGCGCACGTTAGCCGATGGGCGGAGATGGACAACCGGATCGCGAACCAGCTGACCTACTGGGTCGAGCGCCTGCTCCTGCGCGGCATGCGCTACCGGCTGCTCCTGGTGGCGGTCGCGATCGCGGTGCTCTCGATCCTCGCGGGCGGGATCGTCTGGCTGCTCGAGCCCTCGATCGGAAACCCGGCCGAGGCGATCTGGTGGGCCTTCCTGCGCATCACCGACACCGGCTATCTCGGCGACGACGTCGGGAACGTACGCCGTTCGGTGTCGGGCGTGCTGACGGTTCTGGGCGCGGTGATCTTCCTGGGCGCGCTCGTCGCGGTGATGGTTCAGGGCCTGAACCAGGGCATCGCGCGGCTCGAGTCGGGCACGACGCCGATCATCGCGCGCGGCCACATCGCGATCCTCGGCTGGACGAACCGCACACCGCAGCTGATCGCCGAGCTGGTGCAGTCGGAGGGCCGGGTCGCCCGCTTCCTGCAGCGGCGCGGCGTTCGACGCCTGCGCATCGTCGTGCTCGCCGAGGAGGTGACCCGCGAGCGCCACCACGGCCTGCGCGAGCGGCTCGGCGAGCTGTGGAGCGAGCGGCTCGTCACGCTGCGCTCGGGCTCGCCCCTCAAGTACGAGCACCTGCGCCGCGTCGACATCGAGCACGCCGCCGCGATCCTGATTCCGGGCTCGGACTTCGGCCCGGCCGGCCCGGAGCGCATCGACGCCAACACCGTGAAGATCCTGCTCTCGATCTCGCGTCACGGCCGTGACGACGCGCGCGCGCTGCCGCTCGCGGTGGCCGAGATCTCCGACCCGCGCCGCACGTCGCTCGCGCACGACGCCTATCGCGGCCCGCTCGAGGTCGTGGCGGGCGACGCGATCGTCGCGCGCATCGTCGCGCAGTGCGTGCGCCACCCGGGCCTCTCCGACGTCTACTCGCAGATCCTCACGCACACCGAGGGCAGCGAGATCCACCTGCGCGACTTCCCATCGCTGGTCGGGCGACGCCTGCGCGGCCTGCACGACGTGTTCCCGACCGCGATCCCGCTCGGCACCGTTCGCTCGGGCGGCAAGAACCTCCAGCTGAATCCGGCCGAGGACTTCGTCGTGGCCAGCGAGGACCGGATCGTGTTTCTCGCCACGAGCCACGAGGGCTGCGAGCCGGTGAGGCGCCTGCCGCCCGAGCCGCCCCCGCTCGACGCCTTCGACGAGCCGGAGGCGCTTCCGCCGATGCCCGAGCGTCGGCGCGTGCTCGTGCTCGGCTGGAGCCCGCGCGTCTCGGCGTTGATCGCCGAGTTCGGCCGCTACGACGCGGAGTCGTTCGACGTCGACGTCGCCTCGATCACCGAGGCGTGGGTGCGCGAGTCGCACCTGTCCCACTTCGATCTGCCCGCAGGGAAGATCAACGTCAAGCAGGTCGAGACCGACTACACGGTGCCGTCGGAGATGCGCAAGCTCGACCCTGCGCGCTACGACAACATCGTGCTCGTCTCGAGTCAGTGGACGGGCGCGGAAGAGGAGGCCGACGCACGCACCATCCTCGCCTACCTGCTGCTGCAGGAGACCCTGCCCGAGAACGGCGCGCGGCCCGCGATCCTGGCCGAGATCATGGACTCCGAGAATCTCGCGCTCTTCACGCGCGCGAGCTGCGAGACCCTACAGCCCACCGTGATCCTCTCGCACATGCTCGCGCAGGTCGTCCTGCGCCGTGAGCTCGGCGTGGTCTTCGACGAGCTCTTCGGCCCGGGCGGCGCCGAGATCATCTACCGCAGCGCCGACGCCTACGGCCTGTGCGGCCGCAGCGTGCGCTTCGCCGACGTGCAGGCCGCCGCCGCGCGCAAGGGCGAGATCGCTCTCGGCTTCCACTTCGACGCCACCGCCACGCCCGAGACCGGCGCCCTCCTGAACCCGCCGCGCGACGCCGTCTACCGCCTCGTCCCGCGCGACGACATCGTCGTGCTCACGACCTACGCCTCGCTTCCGTGTCTGTGAGATCATCGCAGCGGGAGGATCGAAGATGGACGATGCGGCGAAGAAGACGGCGTTGCGGATGATCCCGTACGGGCTTTACGTACTCACGGCGCGGGCGCGCGACGGCGCAGTGGCGGCGGCGACGGTGAACTGGGTGACGCAGGCGTCGTTCGCACCGCCGCTCGTCGCGGTCGGCGTGAAGGTCGACTCCGGCGCGCACCCGATCATCAAGGCGACGGGCGTGTTCGCGCTGAACGTGCTCGGCAAGGGCCAGCAGAAGCTCGCGTTCGCGTTCTTCAAGCCGGCGGAGCTCGCGGGCGGAACGATCTCCGGCGAGCCATTCCGCGCCGGCACGACGGGCGCACCCGTCCTCGAGAACGCGATCGCGTTCGTCGAGTGCCGGGTCGTCGGCGCGCACGAGGGCGGCGACCACACCGTGTTCATCGCCGAGGTCGTCGAGGCCGGCGTCGCGAAGCAGCCGGAAGGCCGCGCCGACGACGCGACGCTGTGGATGAAGGAGCTCGGCGAGAAGGTCTTCTACGGCGGCTGATTCGCGCGCGCGATCGCATGGCGGATGAGCGCGCGCGTCTCGTCGAGTCCGTCGAGCTGATCGCCGTGCGGATACGCGAGCGCGCGGGCGATCGCGGGACGGAACTCCGCGGGCAGCGTGTCGAGTGCCCAACGAAGGGCGACGGGCTTGGACGGGATCTCGCCGCGCGCGAGCGTGTTCAGCGCACGGCACATCGTCTGCACCGCGAAGACCTGATACGCACGCGGCCGCAGGAACTCCTCGCTGGTTCCGGTCCCCGCCCAGAACTCGCGGAGTATCGAGACGACTGCCTGCCGAAGCTCCGCGGGAGTCACGGGATCGATCAGATCGCGCGGCGACGGACCCGCCACCACCACGCCGCGCTCGCGCAGCACGAAGCGCTGGATCACCCAGTCCGCGCCGTGGTCCTCGACCTGGAACGGGCGCTCGTGCGAGAGGTGCGGGTGCCGCGCATTCGCGCGATCCCAGCGTCGCAGCGCCGCGCGCGGGATGTACGAGCCTTCGAGCGCCGCGAACAGCCCCCCTCGCGCGGCGAGCCGCGCGTGCATCGCCGCGAGCGCGGCGACTTCGTCCGCGCCGAGCTCGCTCTCGGTCGCGACGACGAAGTCGATGTCGCTCGTCTCGGGCGCGAAGTCCCCCGTCGCGAGCGACCCGTACAGGTACATGCCCACGAAGCGCGCGCGGAGCACCTCGCGCGCGCCCTCGCGCACGGATTCGAGAACCGCCGCGACTTCGGCGGGGAGCGGGTCCGCCTTCAGCCCGTGATCCCCGCCGCCTTCTTCGCCTTGCGCCGCGCGCGCTCGAGGTCGTAGGTG
>CAZMKX010000241.1:0-6049 GCA_964566375.1 uncultured Myxococcales bacterium | reverse complement strand
CGCGAAGTCACGGTCTCTGAACTATCGCAGCTCAGGCCGAGCGGCGAACCATCGCCAGGCCGCCGAGGCCGAGACCCAGCAGGAGCAGGGTCGCCGGCTCCGGAACCGGAACCGACGGCCGCACGATCAGTGCCACGTCGGTGATCGGGTTCAGGTTGTCGTCCTGGGCGGTCGAGCCGAACAGGTCGTCGCCGGAGCCGATCGAGAGCGCGCCCGTAGCCGTGAACACGCCGATCGTGAGAGACAGCGGTCCCGCCGTTCCGCCGATCGCGTTGCCGTTACCGGAGTTGACGATCGACAGAACGCCGTCGGTCGGATTACCGGATCCCTGGCCGTCCGCAAAGAACACGTTGAGCGAAGCGTCCTGGTTCGTGTTCGTCGCGAACGCGAACGCCGAAGCGTTGAACGTGGTGATTGAAATACCGCCGAGCCGGATTCCGCTCGCCACGTCGACCGTCAGCGTCCAGCTGCTGGATCCCTGGCTGTTCTGCGTTGCGATGATGTCCACGGACGCAGCGTTCGCCGCTCCCGCGATCATCAGCGATGCCGCGAGCACCGCCATTGTCATCAGTTTCTTCATATCCGTTTCCTTCCCTCCATTGATAGACCCGTTCAGAAACCAGCGATGCGAGATCTGTTCGAGCCTGCGTCCTCACCGTGAGGCCGCATCGTACTACAGAACCGATCTCCTGGGTCAAATTTCCAACGGTCCCCCGTAGAAATCTGACCCAGGAGAATCCCGATCTACCCGCCTACGGAATCGCTCCGCAGGTTCCCGTCGTGCCGGCCGTGCAGGTCAGCGGACAGGTCGTGCAGCGCGGTCCGGGCGCCTTGCCGTTCAGGAGCCTGAACTGCGAGAGGTCTCCCGAGCCGATCAGCAGGTTCGCCTCGTCGAGGTCGAAGATCGCGCAGGGGCGGGTGGCGGTCGTTCCGCAGGTGTCGCCCGTGCGGTTCTTGCCGTTGGACGGCCGGAACTGCGCGAGATCCCCGGAACCGACGAAGGTACCCGTGACGCCCGGGAACTTGCCATCGCACTTGTTGCCGTAGCCGTCGTGATCGTCGTCTCGCTGGCCACCCGTGAGCGTCGCCCACGTGTTGGTGGCCAGGAAGTTCGCCGCCACGCGCGGGTTGGAGCGCCCCGTGCAGTTGTCGCAGGCGTCACCCACCTGGTCGACGTCGCCGTCGAGCTGGTTGGCGTTGGCGATCGTCGGGCAATTGTCCGCCGGATCGCAGACCAGGTCGCCGTCCGGATCGGTGCCAGGGGCACAGCCGGCCGGGATCCCCGTCGAACACGCCGAGCCCGTGTTCGTGATCGGGCACTGGGTGGTGTTCACCTTGACCAGGATGTCCGTGCTCTGCGGCAGGAACAGCTCGATGTCGCGCGTGGTGAAGGCCGCGATCGAGTTCGTCGTGGGCGGGTTCATCGTGGTGCCGTAGGTGGTCGTGAAGTAGTTGACCGTCGCGGCATCCGCGTCGCGAACCGGGAAGCGGTTCGCCGACGCCGGCGTGTTCGTGCCGTTGATGGAGTACTGAATGACGACGTCATCCTGACCGGTGGCGAAGAAGCCGTCCGACTTCGGGCCTGTCGGGTTCTGTCCCAGGCGCTGATCGCAGGCGGTTCCACCGTTGCTGATCTGGGCGTTGTCGCCGATGCAGCCCGGAATGCCGTTCGGGCCCGGACCCACGTCGTACGTGCGCACGAAGCCGCCGTACGGGACCAGGGTCGGATCCGCTGCGTCGCCGAGCTGGGCCGGGGCCCAGACGATGTTCGCGCCGTTCGAGCAGCAGGCCTCGCCGATCGGGAGCGTGCTGGGGTTCGTGAACGTGCCGCCCGTGCCGATGCCGGTCGCCCAAGCCGCGCCACCGGGATCGATCGGGCCCAGGTCCGCGATGTCGAAGATGCTTCCACCTTCGCTCGGCAGATCCCGGAAGTCCGACGCCGCGTAGCCCGTCGTTCCGACGACGAAGAGCGGAACTCGCACGGCGCTCACCACGCCGGCGATGCCGCCGATGCGCTGATTCGTCACGAGATCGAGCTCATTGCGCCCGTGGGTGTTGTACCCGATCGGCAGTCCGAGCGGGTTGGTGCCAGCCTGGTAGGGGCCGTTGCAGGCGCGGCAGTTCGCACCCTGACCGGCGCAGGCCGCAGCCCACGAGCCGGGGTTCGCGAGATCACACGAGTTCGGACCATCCGAGCAGCGACCGGCCTGGCCGACCGGGCTCCCCCAGCCGCCCATCCGGCAGCGCATGTCGCCGACGTTGAGCCAGGTGATCGACGTCACGACGCCGACGCCGACCGCGTCGCCCGCACCCGCCTGGCGGCCTTCGCCGCTCTGGATCGCGAGCTGGGCGCCCGCATCCGGATCGAGCGCGCCTGCGGTCGTGAACGCCTGCAGCTCCGTCGTCGAGAGGTCGAAGTCCTTCTTGCAGTTCGGCGGGCAGGTCGTGTTGGCGGCAAGCTCGCCTGCGGTCAGGTCACGCGACCAGGTGAAGGTCACGCCGTCGCGGCCCGCCTGGTGGCAATAGAGCCCCCCGGTTCCGGGCACCGGCTGATCGGGCGACCAGCCCTGGGGCGGGTCGCAGGAAAACACGACGATGTGGGTGTTGAACGTGCCCGTGGTCTGCACAGTGGAGAACGCCCAGTCGTTCCAGTACGAGTCGCCGAGGCTCTGGATCTTGCGGACTCCGAGCGCCGGGAGGAAATCCGTGACTTCCTTCGCATCCGTCGTGCGCGCATCCTTGATCGGGCCGAGGTTCGTGCGGCCGACGGTACCGGCATCGCGCTGCGGATCGAAGACCGTAGGCGGATTCTCGATTTCGTAGTACGGGGTCGTCGTGGGCTGGCCGGATCCGGTGGTCACCGGGCCCATGGTCGCGAAGCTCGCGGTGCCGGGCGTACCGATGATGTTCAGCTCGACGCCGAGCGCCGTGCCCCACCCGCCGACGTCGCGCAGCGGATCACCGTCGGAGCACACCGGGATGCTGCCGCCGCAGATGGTGGTTTCGTAGCTCGCTCCGGCCGGGTTCGTCCCCTGGCAGGTGCAGCTGGTGCGGAACGCGCCGCCGAAGGGATCGGTCGACATGTCGCAGGTGTTGGTCGCGAGCGAAGAGCACATGGTGCTCGGGCCCGAGGCCGTGTTGGCCGAGTTCGCGATGTACGCGTCGGTCACGCAGCCCACGTTCGTGTTCGACGAGCAGCGGCCGGCGCCGTGCGGCCACACGCAGCTCGCGAGGCCGGTCGTCAGGTCGCCGCTGGTGCAGCGGCCTTCCGGGATGCGCTGCAGATCGCAGATCTGGTTCGGCGTCGCCGAGCAGCGGGCGCCGGTCCGGTTGTAGCAGCCTTCAGTCGAATTACAGGACGAAGCGTTCGAGTCCGGAATGTTGTTCCGGCCGTACGCCGTCTCCGCTTCGTACGGAAAGATATCCGCACGCGCGGGGAGCGCGATCGACGCTGCAAGCAGCAGCAGCGTAAAAAGTCGTAGAGCGACCATTTCCCCTCCCTTCGAAATCATGAACTCCCTCAGCGCCACGAGCGCAGCGAAAGCCTCTCACGCCTCGGAATGGAATCCAAGCACTTTCTTGGGGCCGGAACCCCACTCCCCGAGAGGTGTTTCCACGCTTGGGAGTGGGAGTCCGTTTGGAAACGTGGCGCAGTTATCTTCGGTTCACGGCGCGGGCGGCGCCAAAGAAGAGGGCCCTTGGAAACCTCTCGGCTTCCAAGGGCCCTTGCCGGTCGAATGCGCGCCCGCGAGCGGGCTTACAGGTCGGAGAAGGCCTCGAGCAGGCGCTGCTTCGAAGAGTGGCGCAGCTTCTCGATCGCGCGCGCCTCGAGCTGCCGGACGCGCTCCCGCGAGAGGCCCAGCTTCTCGCCGATCTCCTCGAGCGTGTGGTCCTGCTCGCCCTTCATGCCGAATCGCCAGCGCAGGATGTTGCGCTCGCGCTCGTTCAGCTGCGAGATCGACTCCTCGGTCGCGCGCTCGAGCCGCAGACGGTCGAGGCCGTCGAGCGGTGACACCGTCGAGGGATCCTTCACGAAGTCCTTCAGGACCTTCGAGTCGGTGCCCTTGACTTGGGTCTCGAGGGAGACCGGCTCGCGCGTCATCTTCTGCAGGCGCTCCGTCTGCTCGACGGTGATCTTCAGCTCCTTCGCGAGCTCGGAGGTCTTCGGCTCGCGGCCGAGACGCTTCGAGAGCGCGTTGTACGTGCGGTAGTACTTGAGCAGCGTGTCGTGCATGTGGCTCGGGATGCGGATCGTGCGCGACTGGTTCTGGATCGCGCGGATCAGCGCCTGCCGGATCCACCACAACGCGTACGTCGAGAACTTGTGCCCGCGCCGGTAGTCGAACTTCTCGACCGCGCGGATCAGGCCCAGGTTTCCTTCCTGGATCAGGTCCTGGAACGCGATGCCCATGTTCCGGTAGTCCTTGGCGATCGCGATCACGAGCTTCAGGTTGTGCTGCACAAACTTGTTCTTGTGGAACATCAGCCGGTCGTACGCGAGATCGACGGTGTCCATCAGCTTGATGAACTCCGGCGCCTTCACGCCGACGGAGATCTCGACCTCGCGCAGCTGCTTGCGCAGCGTGCGCAGATCGCGCTCGCGGTCGACCTTGCCCTTCTCCGTCTTCGGTGCGCGCTTGGGCGACTTCAGATCGCGGATCTGCCGCTCGTAGCTCGCCATCGTGTCGCGGCTCGAGCGCAGCCGGCGGCGAATGCGCTCGAAGATCTGCATCGAAAGATCCGCCTCACGCAACGCCTTCTGGATGCTCGCCTCGAGCTTCGCCGTGGCTTCCTTGTCTTCCTTGCCCGACGCCCCGAGCTCGTCGTAGCGAGTGAGAAGCGCCTCGACCTTCTTCATGCACTTGTCGAGCTTCTCACCGCGCTCTTCGCCCTCGGGCGTGCCCGAGCCGTAGGCCTCGGACATCTTCGCGGTCACGCGGTTCTCCGACTGGAGGCCGCGCCAGATACCGATCGCCTCTCGCCAGGTCAGCGAGACGGAGAGGATGCCGGAGCGCATCTCGTGCGTCGCGGACTCCATCTCCTTCGCGAGCATGACCTCTTCGTCCTTGGTCAGCGTCGGGATGCTCGCGATGTCGTTGAAATAGGAGAGCAGCGTGTTGCGATTGCGCGCAGCCTCCTCGTCCGGATCCACGTTGGAGTGCTCCGGGTCGATCGCCTTCGTCGATGTCTCTGACCAGCGTGCCTGGCTCATGATTCCTTCCGCGGGCTTGGGTCTGCATCCGTGTGATGCCGCGACCGACGGCCCAGTTTGTACTGGTTCGAGCAGCGCCACCCCCGCAGCGCTGCTGCCGAAATCTCGCGGCGCCTCAGTGTACGACGCAGCGTGTCAAAATTCGCATGCAAAAAAACGGCTCCACACACACTCCGGCGGTCTCGCGAGACGTTCCGGAGGGGGGGCCGATTGCGAAGAGTAGAGCTCGGCTGCCTACTTTTCGTCGCCGACCCTATGGGACTTGAGCCTCCCTGTCAACAAAATATTCCAGCCGCCTTCTCGTGATCCTTCGAGGACTTGCCCGCCCCCGATGGTCGCGCGAGGCGACGCAGCTTCGAGCCCCGGAGCCGGGCCCTGAGCCCGACCTCGGGCCCGAAGCTGTGACGCAGCCCGGCGAGGCTGGATTCAGAGATCGCGCGAGCGGTGGATCAGCTGCACGAACTCGCCCCGGGTCTTGGGGTCGGATTCGAAGTCGCCGATCATCGCGCTCGAGATCGCGTACGAGTTCTGCTTCTGCACGCCGCGCATCATCATGCACAGGTGCGCCGCATCGGCGACGACGCCGACGCCCTTGGGCGCGAGCACTTGCTGGATGGCCTGCGCGATCTCCACGGTCATGCGCTCCTGGACCTGCAGCCGCCGCGCGAAGACGTCGACGATGCGCGGGATCTTCGACAGGCCGATGATGCGGCCGTCGGGGATGTAGGCCACGTGCACCTTGCCGAAGAACGGCAGGAGATGGTGCTCGCACAGGCTGTAGAACTCGATGTCCTTGACGATCACCATCTCCGAGCAGTCTTCCTCGAAGACGCCGTG
>CAZMKX010000240.1:0-6053 GCA_964566375.1 uncultured Myxococcales bacterium | reverse complement strand
GCGTCGACTTCGAGCGCTCCTCCTCGCAGGAGCGGTGCTGCTCGCCGCGGCGCCGCCTCGGGTCCGCGCGCAAGAGGCCGAGCCGACGCCCCCGCCCCCTCCGACGGAAGCCGCGCCCGTCGTCGAGCTCGCGGCGCCCGAGTTCACGCTGGTCGCGGACGAGGTCACGTACGACGGCGAGCGCGACATCTACGAGGCGACCGGGAACGTTCGCATCACGCAGGCCGACGGTCGCGTCCTGACGACCGACTGGATCATCTTCAACGCGACGACGCGGACGGGGATCGCCACCGGCGACGTGCGGGTGGTCGATGCGCAGAACACGGTGCGCGCGGAGTTCGTCGCGGTCGACCTCGACTCGACCGTCTCCGTCGCCGTGCGCGGGTCGATGGACAATCCGCAGCCCGGCTTCGCGGTGACGGGCGAGGTCATCGAGCGCACGGGCGTCGACACGTTCGAGATCGAGAACGGCACGTTCACGACCTGTCGCTGCCCGCCCGGTGGCGAGCGCCGCCCTTGGGAGATCGAGGTCAAGGACGCGGACCTCGAGGTGGGCGGCTATGCCGTCGGCCGCGAGCTGTGGTTCAAGATGCTCGGCGTCCCGGTGCTGTACGTGCCCTGGCTGATCTTCCCGGTGAAGACCGACCGCCAGTCAGGCTTCCTCATGCCCACGTTCGCGCAGTCGAGCCGGAACGGCACCGAGCTCGGCCTGCCGTTCTTCTGGGCTCTGAGCGAGGGCGTGAATGCCACGCTCGAACCGCAGTGGATCAGCCGGCGCGGCTGGAAGCCGCGGCTGACCTCGGAGTACGTCTTCGGCGAGACGGCGTACGGCAAGGGCGGAGTCTCGCTGCTGCCGAACGACCGCAAGGTCGACAACAGCAACGACGCCTACTTCAGCGACAACCGCTGGGCGTACTGGCTTCGCCATCAGCAGCCGCTCGCGCGCGGAATCCAGTTCGGCATGGACATCAACGAGATCAGCGACAACGAGTATCCGGTCGACTTCCGCGATCTCGGCAGCGACGTCGAGAACCAGCGCCAGCTCGAGACCTCGGCCTGGCTGACCGCGTCGCGGCTCGGGCTCTACGGCGACGCGCTCGCGTCGATGAACGACGATCTGCAGAACCCCAACGACCTCGATCGCGACGGCTTCTTCCTGCAACGCCTGCCCGACGTGCACGCGGGCGCGCTCCCGCGAACTCTCTTCGGCCTGCCGATCCGCGCCGGCCTCGACACGCGCGTGACCAACTTCGTCCAGACGGCCGCGTCGAGCTCGATCTACGGCGTCGTCGGCGCCGCGGGGGATCCCAACGCTCCGGCGACGCAGGTGCGACCCGTCAACGACCAGTTCTTCGACACCGGTGAGGACGGACGCTTCACCGGCGGCGAGCCCGCGAGCAACGGCGTCTTCAACCACGCCGACAACGATCGCGACGATTTCGGCAATCCCAACGCCATCCGTGCGACCGAAGGGGACGGCGTGTTCCAGGAGGGCGAGCTGCTCGCGGCCGACGGCCAGCGCATCGATCTGTACCCGACGGTCGCCCTGCCGCTTCAGCTCGGAATCTTCGAGCTGCTGAGCGAAGGGGGCGTGCGCGAGACGCTGTACTTCCCGAGCCTGGGAGACAACGACAGCCGAACGCTCTACACCGTCCGCGGGGATCTCCGCACGCGCTTCGGCCGCAGCTTTGCCGTGGGAACGGTGCCGCTGCAGCACGTGATCGAGCCGGTGGTGAAGTTCGCGGGCGTCTTCACGCCGAATCAGGACGACAACCCGCTCTTCATCCCCCAGCCGCAGCGGCTCGAGCCGCGCCTGATCGACGGCGACATCCGCCTGCTCACGCGCGATCCGAGCGATCGCGTGCCGGACACGCGCTTGATGCAGGTTCAGCTCTCGAATCGACTCTACGGCCCGCCGCGCGAGGACGCGGCGCCGGCGCGCCTCTACGGGGAGCTGCGCGTCGGCTCCGGCTACGACTACGTGCTCGAGGCGTTCACGCGCGTGTTCGCGCTGGCCGAGTTCAAGCCGTCGCGCGAGTACTCGGTGGCGGTGGACGCCGGCTGGGATCCCGAGGAGCATCACCTGCAGGACATGGCGGCGTCCGCGGGCTGGGAGTCGGAGGCCGGCAACCAGCTTCGCGTCGGCTATCGCTACAACCGCGACCCGGCGCCGATCTTCGAGAGCTTCCTCGCGCGCGGCCAGATCTTCGACGCGCCCGACGAGCGAACCGACAAGATCAACCAGGTGAACCTGTCCGTGTATGCGATCGCCACCCAGAACCTCGAGCTCTTCGCCGAAGGATTCACGTCGCTCGAGAGCCAGGGCAGCGACGGCGGTCGCGTGGGTCTCGTCATCCTGTCGAGCTGCAAGTGCTGGGACCTGGTGACCGAGCTCGAGAAGCAGGCGCGCCCCGACGACACGCGATTCAGCGTGCAGGTCCGCCTGACCGGCCTCGGCGAGCGCTCGCCGGCGAGCGACGTGGACCGGCGGAAGTACGATCGCGCGACCTGGTAGTGCGCGTTGCTCGCGCCCTGTTGACGCTCCGCGGACCCTGTGAGAAAGTCCGCGCGATGAAAGCGGTGGCGCCATGGCTCGGCCTGACCTCGAGGAATTCCGCTCACTCGCTCGTGCTGGCTCCGCCGTCCCACTCGTTCGCGAGGTCCTAGCCGACCTCGATACGGCCCTCGCGATCTTCCTGAAGGTCGACGACGGCGCCCACTCGTTCCTGTTCGAGTCCAACGAGGGCGGCGAGCACTGGGGCCGCTACAGCTTCATCGGCATCGGCGCGCGCGCGACCTTTCGCGCGCACGCGGGCGCCGTCGAGATCCGGCGCGGCGACGTCGTGCGCGGGTTCGCGCTGGCCTCCGATCGCAGTGAGGATCCGCTCGACCACCTGCGCAAGCTGCTCGCGGAGCTCGCGCCCGTTCCCCTGGCAGGTCTGCCGCGCTTCTCGGGCGGCGCGGTGGGTTACGTCTCGTACGACTGGGTGAGATACGTCGAGCGCCTGCCCGAGACGAACCCCGACCCGCTCGGTCTGCCCGACTGCTGGTTCGTGTTCCCCGAGACCGTGCTCGTGCACGACCGGACGCTCCAGCGGCTCTCGATCATCCACGATCTCGAGATCCGCGCCGGCGAGTCGGCGGAGGACGCGTACGCGCGCGGCCTGCGCGCGCTCGACGAGGTCGAGCGCAAGCTCGCGCAGCGGACGCCGAAGCAGCCGGAGCCTGCGGTCGATCCGGCGCCGCTCGCGCCCGCCTCGAACGTGACGCGCGAGCGCTTCCTGGAAATGGTGGAGCGCTGTCAGACGTACATCCACGCGGGCGACATCTTCCAGGTCGTTCCCTCGCAACGATTCACGCTTCCGCAGCGCTGTGAGCCGTTCCAGATCTACCGGCAGCTCCGCGTGCTGAACCCTTCGCCGTACCTGTTCTTCATGCGCTGCGGGGACCACGTCGTGCTCGGCTCCTCGCCGGAGATCCACGTACGGCTCACCGACGGCACGATCGAGCTGCGACCCCTCGCGGGGACCGCGCCGCGCGGCGCGACCCCGGAGGAGGACAAGGAGCTCGAACGCCGGCTTCTGGCCGACCCGAAAGAGCTCGCCGAGCACGTCATGCTCGTCGATCTGGGCCGGAACGACGTCGGCCGCGTCGCGGAGATCGGCTCGGTGGTCGTCGACGAGTTCGAGGTCGTCGAGCGCTACTCGCACGTCATGCACATCGTCTCGAACGTGCGCGGTCGGCTGCGGAGCGACAAGGATGCGGTCGACCTGCTTCGCGCGACCTTCCCGGCGGGCACCGTCAGCGGAGCGCCGAAGGTGCGTGCGATGGAGGTGATCGAGGAGGTCGAGCCGGAGCGGCGCGGGCTCTACGCGGGCTGCGTTGGCTACTTCGACTACCACGGAAACATGGACACCTGCATTGCGCTGCGCACGCTGCTGGTGAAGGACGGAAAGCTGTACGTGCAGGCGGGCGGAGGGGTGGTCGCCGACTCCGAGCCCGCCAAGGAGTTCGACGAGACGCTGCACAAGGCCGGGGCGCTCTTGCGCGCGATCGCGCTCGCGGGAGGCACCGCATGAAGCTGCTCGTGATCGACAACTACGACTCGTTCACCTACAACCTGGTGCAGTACCTGGGCGAGCTCGGCGCAGCGTCGGACGTCGTGCGAAACGACGCGATTCCCGTCGAGGACGTGGGCCGCCGGGGCGCCGACGCGATCGTGATCTCGCCCGGGCCGTGCACGCCGAACGAGGCGGGCATCAGCGTGCCGACGATCCTCGCCTACGCGGGCCGGATCCCGATCCTGGGCGTCTGCCTCGGTCACCAGTCCATCGGCCAGGCCTTCGGCGGTCGCGTCGTGCACGCGAAGCAGCTGATGCACGGCAAGACATCCTGGATCCGGCACCGCGACTCGGATCTTTTCGCGGGCCTTCCGAACCCGTTCGAGGCGACGCGCTACCACTCGCTCGCCGTCGCGCGCGACGACCTTCCGGCTGCGCTCGTCGTGACCGCCGAGACGGAGGACGGCGAGATCATGGGCCTGCGCCACGCGCAGCACGCGGTCTTCGGCGTGCAGTTCCACCCCGAGTCGATCCTGACCGTGCACGGCAAGGATCTCCTCGCGAACTTCCTCCGCCTCGCGCGCGAGGCAGGCAGGCGGGCGGCATGACGTCGCGCGCGCTCGAGCGGGCCGTGTCGGGCGAGACGTTCTCGCGCGAGGAGATGCTCGCGCTCGTGCGCGCGATCATGAGCGGCGAGCTTCCCGAGCTGCAGATCGCCGGTCTGCTGGCCGCACTGCGCACGCGCGGCGAGACGCTCGACGAGGTGATCGGCGCCGCCGAGGCGATGCGCGCGCTCGCGATCGCGCTGCCGGAAGCGCCGCCCGGCGCGATCGACACCTGTGGAACCGGCGGCGACGGCGCCAACACCTTCAACATCAGCACGGTCTCCGCCCTCGTCGTCGCGGGCGCGGGCGTGCCCGTCGCGAAGCACGGAAATCGCGCGGCCTCGAGCCGCTGTGGCAGCGCGGAGGTGCTCGAGGCGCTCGGCGTCGCGATCGAGATTGCGCCCGAGCGCATGGCGCGCGCGGTCTCCGAGGTCGGCATCGGCTTTCTCTACGCACGCGCGTGTCACCCCGCGATGGCGCGTGTGGCGCCGGTCCGGGCGGCGCTGGGGATTCGCACGCTCTTCAACCGGCTCGGGCCGCTCACCAATCCGATGCGAGTGCGGAGACAGCTCGTCGGAGTCGCCGACGGCGCGCTCGTCGAGCCCACGCTCGCCGCGCTGGTCGCGCTCGGCGCCGAGCGAGCCTGGGTCGTACACGGCGAGGACGGCCTGGACGAGGTCTCGGTCTCCGCACCGACGCGGGTCGCGGCCTTCGCCGACGGCGTGACCGAGCGCTTCATCGTCGGCCACGGCGAGGTCGTTCCCGCCGCGAAGCGCGACGAGCTCGCCGGCGGCGATGCGGCCGAGAACGCGCGCATCGCGCGCGCGGTGCTCGCCGGCGAGAACGGCGCCCGCCGGGACGCGGTGCTGCTCAACGCCGCGGCAGCGCTCTGCGTTGCCGGGCGCGCGCGCGACCTGCGCGACGGCGTGCGACGCGCGGCGGAGTCGATCGACTCGGGGGCCGCTGCGCAGCGGCTCACGCGCTTCGCCGCCTTCACGAGGGCCGCGCCATGACGGTGCTCGATCGCATCCTCGCGCGGAAGCGCGAAGAGGTCGCGGAGCTTCGCCGATGCACGAGCGAGGCGGCGTTGCGCGAGCGCGCGCGCGCAGCGGGGCCGACGCGAGGCTTCGCGAACGCGCTCCGCCACGGTGCGCGCCCGCGCGTGGTCGCCGAGTTCAAGCGCGCATCGCCATCCAAAGGCGAGATCCGGCCGGGCGCAGACCCCGCGGAGATCGCCCGGCAGTACGAGTCGGCGGGCGCCGCGGCCCTTTCCGTGCTCACCGATCGAGACTTCTTCCACGGCTCGCTCGACGACCTTCGCAGCGCGCGCGCGGCGTGCACGCTGCCGGTGCTGCGCAAGGACTTCACGGTCGACGCCCTGCAGATC
>CAZMKX010000239.1:1450-6085 GCA_964566375.1 uncultured Myxococcales bacterium | reverse complement strand
TGTCGAGCTTCACCCAGAGCGACAGATGCACGGTCTTGCCGAGCCGTTCCGAGAGCCGTTTGCGCGCCTCGATGCCGAGCGCCTTGAGCGCGCCACCGCCCGAGCCGAGCATGATTCCCTTCTGCGACTCGCGCTCGACGAGCAGGTTCGCGCGGATGCGCACGGCGTCGTCGGTCTCCTTCCAGTCCTCGACCTCGACCGCGACCGCGTACGGGATCTCGTCGCGGTACTGCTCGTAGACGACCTCGCGAACCTGCTCCGCGGCGAGAAAGCGCTGGTTCACGTCCGTGAGCGTGTCCTCGGGATAGAGCGCGGGCCCGGCGGGGAGGAGCTCCGTCAGGGCATCGATCAGGTCTTCGAGCCCCTGGCCCGTGACCGCCGAGATCTCGACGATGCGCGCGAAGCGCTCGGGCCGGCCGACGGGACCCGGCTTGCCGAGATCGCACTTCGTGCGCGCGAGCACGATCGGCGGTGCGAGCGCGGCGATGCGCTCCTCGACGGCCTCCCACTTCGCCCCGGACTCGAAGAGCAGCAAGCGCACGTCTGCGCCTTCGGCCGTCTCGAGCGCGCGATCGCTCATCATCTGGTTGAATTTCCGTTCGCCGCCGTGCACGCCCGGCGTGTCGTGAAACAGGATCTGCACCCCCGGCCGCGTCAGCACGCCGAGCATGCGCCCCCGCGTGGTCTGCGCCTTGGCGGAGACGATCGCGATCTTCTCGCCGAGCAGCGCGTTCAGCAGCTGCGACTTGCCCGCGTTCGGACGCCCCAGCAGGGCGACGAAGCCGCAGCGGTGCTCGCTCACGAAGCGTCGCCCGGAAGACCGCGGAGCGCGTCCTGCGCGGCCGCCTGCTCCGCCGACTGCTTCGAGCGCCCGCAGCCTGTGCCGAGCACGGCGTCGCCGCAGCGCGCCTCGACGCGAAACTCGCGCGCGTGGTCGGGACCGGATTCGGCGACCGTGACGTAGCTCGGCGGTTCCTGGCCGGCGGCATGAAGGTGCTGCTGGAGGCGGGTCTTGGCGTCGCGCACGGCAGGCGACGGAGACGCGAGCTCCGTCGACAGCTCGCGTGCGAGGAAGGCGCGGGTGAGCTCGAAGCCAGCGTCGAGATACAGCGCGCCCACGATCGCCTCGAAGGCGTTCGCCATGATCGAGTCCTTCTCGCGCCCGCCGGCGCGGAGCTCGCCGCGCCCGAGCCGCACGAGCTCGCCCAGGTCGAGCGAGCGAGCGCGCGCCGCGAGCGCCCCCTGATTCACGACGCCGGCCCGCGCATGCGTGAGCTCGCCCTCGCTCGCGAGCGGGTGCGCCGTCATCCAGAGCTCCGCGACCACCAGGCCGAGGACGGCGTCACCGAGGAATTCGAGGCGCTCGTTGCTTCGCGCCGGCTCGCCGTCTTCGTTCGCGCGCGACGGGTGCGTGAGCGCCTGGCGCAGCAGATCCGGCCGCGCGAAGCGGTGCCCGAGACGCTCGCACAGCGCGTCCAGACGGCGTTCACGCGACCGCGCCAGTGATCCACCCTCCGCCGAGGACGCGATCGTCGGCTGCGTCGTAGACCACCGCCGCCTGCCCGGGCGCGGGCGCCCAGACCGGCTCGGCGAAGCGGATCTCGGCCGACCCGTCGTCGGACGCGCCGATCTCGGCCGACACGGTCCTGTGTCGGTGGCGAACGGCGACGCGCACCGCGCCCGAGGGCGAGGCGCCGTCCAGCCAGCGGGCGTCGCGAACGCGAACGCCGCGAGCCTGCAGCGCGCCGGCGCGCGCGACCACGAGCCGGTTCTGCGCGGGATCGACCTCGCTCACGTACCAGGGTCCGCTCGACAGACGGAGCCCGCGGCGCTGCCCCGGCGTGAAGCCGACCGCGCCCTCGTGCCGGCCGACCTCGGTGCCGTCGGGCGTGACGATCGGTCCCGGCACGCGCGCGGCGTCGGGACGGAGCCGCGCCAGCGCCGAGCGCACGTCTCCGTCCGGGACGAAGCAGATGCCCTGGCTCTCGGGCTTCTCGGCGGTCGCCAGGCCGAGCGAGCGCGCCAGCGCGCGAACCTCGGCCTTCTCGAGCTCGCCGAGCGGGAACGCGACACGTCCGAGTGTCGAGCGCGGCAGGTCGAACAGGAAGTACGTCTGGTCCTTCTCGCGATCGCGCGGCCGGAACAGACCGAGCCCGCCGTCGGGCGCGGGCGCGATCCGGGCGTAGTGCCCGGTGGCGACGCCGCGCGCGCCGAGCGCGTCGGCGCGGCGCAGGAGCAGGTCGAACTTCAGCACGCGGTTGCAGGCGATGCACGGGATCGGCGTGAGCCCGGCTTCGTACCCGGCCGCGAACGGCTCGATCACTGCGGCGCGGAACTCGTCGCGGTAGTTCGCCGTGTAGTGGCGGATGCCGAGCGTCTCGGCGACGTCGCGCGCGTCCTCGGCATCGGGCAGACCGCAGCACTTCTTGCCGCCGCGCGGAGCGACGTCGCGCGCGGAGCCCTCCCCGAGGTCCATCGTCACGCCGACGACCTCGTGGCCGGCGCGCGCGAGCAACGCCGCCGCGACCGAGGAGTCGACGCCACCGCTCATCGCGACGAGCCAGCGCTCGCTCACGCCGCCCTCGCCCGCCGCACGCGCGCGACCACGCCGGGAAGCACCGCGAGCACGCGCGCGATCGCCTCGTCGTCGATCCCGGGCCCGAGGCTGAAGCGGATCGCCGAGGCGCCGAGCTCGCGCGAGAGGCCCATCGCCTTGAGCACGTGCGATGGCTCCGTCGAGCCCGCGTGGCACGCGGCACCCGTCGCGACGGCGATGCCCTCGAGGTCGAGCGCTTCGACGAGCGCATCGCCCGCGGCTCCGGGGAACGAGACGTTCAGCGTGTGGGCGAGCGTGAGCGCGGCCTCGGAGTTGCGGGTGGCATCCGGGACCGCGGCGCGGACTCCCTGCCAGAGCCGCTCGCGCAGGCGGCGGTGGCGCGCATCCGCGCTCGGCAGCTCCGCGACCGCGGCCGCGCAAGCGGCGCCGAATCCGACGATGCCGGGCACGTTCTCGGTGCCGGGCCGCCGCCCCTTCTCCTGCGAGCCGCCGTGGAAGAGCGGTGCGAGTGCTGCTCCCGGACGCACGTACAGCGCGCCCACGCCCTTGGGCCCACCGAGCTTGTGCGCGGAGAACGACGCGTAGTCGACGGGGAGGCTCGCCAGCGCGAACGGAACCTTGCCCAGTGCCTGGACCGCGTCGGTGTGGAACGCCACGCCGCGCGCCTGCGCGCGCCGTGCGAGCTCGGCGATGGGCTGGACCACACCCGTCTCGTTGTTCGCCCACATCACGGTGGCGAGTCGCGTGGCGGGCTCGAGCGCGGCCTCGAAGCGCTCGGGATCGAGCCGGCCATCGCGGTCGACGGGCAGGATCGTCGTGCGACAGCCCTCCGCTTCGAGCGCGCGCAGCTCCTCGAGCACGGCCGGGTGCTCCGTCGCGCAGCTCAGCAGGTGGATCCCGGCGCGCGATCCGCCCGCGTCGAGGGTCGCCGCGTGTCGCAGGACGGTGTTGTTCGCCTCGGTGGCGCCACTCGTGAAGACGACGGTTTCCGGAGCGGTACCGAGCGCCTCCGCCACCTGCTTGCGCGCGCGAGAGAGCGCGGCGCGCGCGGCCGCGCCGAACGCGTGCGTGCTCGACGGGTTGCCGTGGACGTGCTCCAGCACGTCCGCGATCGCGCTGCGCGCCTCCGGCCGCACCGGCGCGGTGGCGTTGTAGTCGAGGTACACGCGCTCCATGTGCAACACAGACTAGCGAGTTTCACTCCTGGGTAGCCGGCCTCCCGAAAGCAGACGCGCCCGCCCCCGCCGCGGGCTCGCGGGCGGCGCGGCAGGCATTCCGACGCGGGCACGCGCCTTGCTCCATCCCGCGCCACGGCCCGGCGGCCTCCCGCGTCTCCCTCCTTGCTGACTCCAGGAAGCGCCGAGCCGGCTCAACTCGACCTAGTCCCGTACTCCACAGGCCGGATCCGGTCCCACCGCGAAAAGGTGGGGCCGGATCCGGTCGATCGTTCGGGCGCCGATTCCCGCGACGCGGCCCGCGAGCGCGTCGACCGATGCGAACCCGCCGCCTCGCTCGCGCTCCAAGACGATCGCCCGGGCCCGCGTCGGGCCCAGACCGGGCACGCGCTCGAGCTCCGCGGCGCTCGCGCGGTCGAGCGGAAGCGGAACGCCGAGCGCGATGCGCGCATCCGCGGCGAGCGCCCCGCAAGCGCAGGACGGCCCGCTGCCCGGCGACCCGAGCCGACACTGCGAATCGGCGTCGCGCACGAAACCGACGCCGGCGGGCGCACCCGGAGCGCGCAGGGCCATCAGCCCGAGGCCGAACAGCGCGGCCCAGAGCACGGCACGCGCGGCGACCGTGTCGGGGACGCGCGGCTCCACGACTCAGCCGGCTTCGGGCTCGGGAGCGCTGCCACCGAGCTCGAACGCGTCGTGCAGCGCGCGACAGGCGAGCTCGGTGTACTTCTCATCGATCACCACCGAGATCTTGATCTCGGAGGTGCTGATCATCTGGATGTTCACGCCGTGGTCGGACAGGACCTTGAACATCTTGCCCGCGACGCCCGCGTGGTCCTTCATGCCCAGGCCGACGACGGAGACCTTCGCGATCGCCGCGTCCGAGGTCACGCCCGCGGCCGA
>CAZMKX010000239.1:0-1350 GCA_964566375.1 uncultured Myxococcales bacterium | reverse complement strand
GGCCGACGACGGAGACCTTCGCGATCGCCGCGTCCGAGGTCACGCCCGCGGCCGAGAGCTTCGCCGCGATCCCCTCCACCAGTGCGAGCGTTCGCTTCACGTCGCCGCGCGCCAGCGTGAACGTCACGTCGGTGTGCCCCTGCGACGACACGTTCTGCACGATCATGTCGACGACGACGCCCGCGTCCGAGAGCGGCCCGAAGATCCGCGCCGCGATGCCCGGCACGTCGGGTACACCGAAGATGGTCACCTTCGCCTCGTTGCGGTTGTAGGTGACGCTCGAGACCACCAGCCGCTCGATCACTTCGCTCTCCGGAACCACCCAGGTGCCCTCCTCGTCGCTGAACGTGCTGCGGACGTGGATCGGCACGCGGTACTTCATGCCGATCTTCGCCGAGCGAACCGCGAGCACCTTCGCGCCGAGGCTCGCCATCTCGAGAATCTCGTCGTAGGAGACGCGAGCGAGCTTGCGCGCGTTCGGGACGATGCGCGGGTCGCTCGTGAACACGCCCGTGACGTCGGTGAAGATCTCGCACACGTCGGCCTTGAGCGCGGCGGCGAGCGCGACCGCCGTCGTGTCGGATGCGCCGCGGCCGAGCGTCGTGATCTCGCCCTCGTCCGTCACGCCCTGGAAGCCGGGCAGCACCGGGATACCGCCCCGCGCCAGCTCCTCGCGGATGCGCGACGTGTCGATGCGCAGGATGCGCGCGCGCGCGTGGTCGTCGTCGGTGTACACCTTGACCTGGGCGCTCGTGAAGCTGCGCGAGTGCGCCCCGAGCCCCTGGATCGCCATCGCGGTCAACGCGATCGTCTGCTGCTCGCCGGTCGACACCAGCATGTCGTACTCGCGCGGGTCGGGGCTCGCCGACATCTCGTTCGCGAACGCGACGAGCTGATCGGTCACGCCCGCCATCGCGGAGACGACGACGACGACGTCGTTGCCGCGCTTCTGCGTCTCGACCACGCGCCGCGCCACGTTTCGGATCCGCTCGACGCCGGCGACCGACGTGCCGCCGAACTTCTGGACGATCAAGGCCATCGCGCTTGGAGTTCCTCTTGGATCTGCTCGGACCGCTCGCCGCGCGCCGCAATCCGGATCCGCCGCTCGTCGGGTCCGGGACCCGGCTCGACGTGGATCTCGAGGCGATCGCGCGGAAGCACCTCGGGAAATCTCTCGGGCCACTCGATGACCAGTACGCCACCCGGATCGGAGAGGTCGTCGAAGCCAGCGTCGAGCAAACGAGCGTAGCTTTCTACCCGATAGAAATCCGCGTGTCGAAGCCAGGCACGGCCGGGGTACTCGGCCACGATGACGAAGGTGGGACTGGTCACCGGCACGCTCGGGTCCAC
>CAZMKX010000238.1:0-6096 GCA_964566375.1 uncultured Myxococcales bacterium | reverse complement strand
TCGACCAGCTCGGCGCGGAGATCGCGCAGGTGCACCAGTGGATGCGCGCGGCCGGCCGCGACCCGAAGCAGTTCACCGTGCGCTCGCCGAGCGGGATCACCGTCGCGAACACGCCCGCGCAGCGCGAGCTCGCGCTGCGCCGCTCCGCCGGAACGATCGCGTTCTACTGCGCGCGAATGGGCGAGTTCTACTACCGCCAGCTCTCGCGCCAGGGCTTCCAGGCCGAAGCCGACCGCGTGCGCGCGGCCTGGGCCGACGGCGGTCCCGAGAAGGCCGCCGCCGCCGTACCGCCCGCGATGATGGCGCGGCTCGGCTTCATCGGCTCCACCGAAGCGTGCATCGAGCGGCTCGATCAGGAGGAGGCGATCGGCGCGACGCTGCACGGTGTCACCGTTCTCGAGGAGGATCCGCGCGTGGCCGCCTCGATCCTCGCGAAGCTCGTCGGGTGACCCGCCCGGCGCGCCTCAGAACTCGGGGAAGCGCTGCACCACCAGGTTTCGGTTGCTGAAGAGCTCGTCGGGCAGCTCGGGCGTGGGCAGCACGTTCCGCATCACGAGCTCGGTCTCGCCGCTGTCGCCCCAGGAGCGGGCGATCCGGCGCATCGGCAGCCGGCGGCCGTGGTGCTCCTGGTAGTCGGTCGGCGCGATCGAGATGCGCCGGAACTCGCGCTCGCCGCGGAAGTACCGCGATTCGAGCAGCAGGCCGGAGTCGGCGGCGAATGCCAGCTCGATCCGGTCGAAGCCGAGGGTGTCGAGGCCGACGGGTCGGCCGACCACGACGCGGCACGGTATCGCACCGACGATCGCGTCGGCGGCCGACTCGTAGCGCAGCTCGCCGGGCGCGAACGGCCGGAAGTCTCCGAGCGCGAACAGGTTGAAGACGGCCTCGCGCTCCAGGTCGGGTGCGGACAGCCGCCGGACGCGGCGCTCGGTGTACTCGCCCAGATACGCGAAGAGGTCGTCACTGCCGCCGCGCGTCTGTCGCGCGAGCAGCGCGAAGTGATCGTAGGCCTGAGGCTCGCGGACGTCGAAGAGCAGCTCGGCGAGGCCCTCGCGCCAGCGGCGCGAGACCGAGAAGAGCATGCGCAGCGGACCACGCCGGCTCTCGTACGTGGTCAGCGCGTCGAAGCGCTCCGTCTCGTCGAAGTACGCCTCCGCGAGCTGCGTCGGGTCGCTCGGCAGCGCGGCGCGGGCGGGCAGGGCGAGCCAGACGCTCGACGCGATCGAGAACGCGGCCACCACGCGCAGGGACATCGCGCTCCTCCGGGCTCGGGACTTGTAGGCTAGCCTCGCTCGCTCCATGCCGCTCCGCTCCGCGCTACTCGCCGCCGCGCTCTCCGCGGCGCCGCTCCTGCCCGACGGGCCGCCCGTCGAGACGGTGACGCCCGAGGTCGTATTCGAACTGAAGGCTTTCGCCGACACCGCCGCGCCGCCGGCCGGGAGTGCCGAGGTCGTGAACGCGCTCTACGGCGAAGGCCTGCTCGGGCACCGCGAGCGGCGCGACGGCTGGCTCGCCGATCCCGCGAACTGGCGACTCCTCGACGTCGTCGACCGCGCCCACAATCTGTCGACTCAAGGCTGGCTCGCGCGGCGCGAGATCCGCGCCGACTTCTACGGCCACAACGAGTACCAGGAGACGATCCATCTCGAGGAGCGCGACGCGCTCGCGCTGCTCGGAGAGCGGGGACTGGCGCGCGGCCCGCTCGGCGAGCTCGTACGCGACCCCGAGCACGACCAGGCCGTGCCGGCCTGGCGGGCGATCTCGTCCGGCGACGCGTACATCGCCGATCCGCTGGAGCCGCGCTGGGCGGCGATCCTGCGCTACGACATGCTGACGAGCCCGCTCTTCGCCGACGCGATCTCGCAGGACAACCTCGGCGCGCCGCTCTCGCGCATGGGGCCCGCCGCGCTCGGCCGCTTCGGGAATGCCGCGAGCCGCGGCTTCGGCGCCTGGCTTGCGCGGCGCGGCGAGGACGCCGGCCCGCCGATTCGCGACGACCTGCGCGCGCGACTCTGGGGCGCCCTCGCGCGTCTGCCTCCCTACGCGCCGGCGGCCGCGTACGATCCGCGCGCCGTGAGCGCCGCCGCGCAGTCGCTCTGCGCGGATCCCCGGCTCGCCGAGTACCAGATCTTCCTGCACGCGGCGAACCTGCACGCCTTCGCGCGCCACTACACCGATCTGCGACGCGTCGCGGACCGCAGCGGTCGCGCGTTCGACGTGCACGGGAATCTGGGCGGCGGGATCGTCGGGGCCTCGGCGTATCCGATCGCGCTGGGCGAGCTCGTCGACAGCGTCTGGTGGGAGAGCTCCGCGGTCGCCGAGTACGACCAGGTCGAGCGCGGCTGGTGGAACGCCTTCGGCAGCCTGCGCCTCGCGCTCGCGGAAGCGGTCGCGCGCGGCAGGAAGCCGGCCTATTTCCCGGTCGGCACGGCGCGCGGGACGCCGGACCTGCTGGCGCTCGACCTGGCGGAAGTCAGCGCGGGCGGTGGTGTGCCGCTCGCGAGCCCCGACGCGCTCGCGGCCGGAACGCCGCAGCTGGTTCCCGTCGTGGACGCGTTCCTCCGCCTTCGCGACGCCGAGCGAGCGCTGTTCGCGGCCCGCGGACGCGAGCGCATCGCGGACGTGGCGCTGCTCTACTCGATCCCGACGTTTCTCTTCGACCCGTGCGTGCCCGGTGCGAGCAGCACCGACACCGCGCCGCTGAACGACCTGTCGGGTGCCGCGCGCGCGCTCGAGGAGGGCCACGTTTCGTACCAGGCGATCGTTCTCGGCCACGCGGAGCTCGGTGGCGAGCGCGCGAGCCTGGAGCGGCTCGCGAGTCACCCGGTCGTGCTCGCACCGTCGGTCGAGAACCTGGCCGAGTCGCAGATCGCGCTGCTGGAGCAGTACCTGCGCGGGGGCGGCGCGCTCGCGGTCCTGGGTCGGCTCGGCGTGCGCGACGAGCGCAACCGCCCGCGGAGCGAGGACGTGCTCACGCGGCTGCGCGCGGCCGGCACCGTCCGGATCCTGCTCGGCGGCGAGTCGTTCCCGCACGCCCGCTTGCCCGCCGACGCACGCGTGCGCGCGCTCGCGTCGAGGTTTCGGAGCGAGGTTGGAGCGCTCGTCGCGAAGCCGACCGTGGAGGGAGGTCTGCCCGAGACGCTCTGGCTGAAGACGTGGCGGCACCGCGGCGGGGGCTTTTCGGCGCACTTCGTGAACTACGCGATCGACGCGCGTACCGGCCGCGCGCAGCCGACGACGCCGGTCGCGGTCCGGCTTCGCATTCCCGCGGCCACGAAGGCGACGTCTCCGCGCTGGCTCGCGCCGGGCTCGCCGCCGCGCGGCCTTCGCGCGCGCGTTCGCGACGACGCGCTCGAAGTCGAGATTCCGGCCGTGTCGGTCTACGGTGTGCTCGCGCTCGGCCCGGAGCCCGACCGCCGCGCCGACGCGCGCGTGGCGCGTGCGCAGGCGCGCGAGCGCGAGTTCCTCGACGGAATCCGCGCGATGGCGGAGGCCGGGACCCCCGCGCTCGCGCTCGCCTTCGCGAGCGCCCGGCCGCCCGCGCCCTGGCGCGCGCTCGGATCGGACACGCGCTATCGGCCGGAGCGCGGCTTCGGCTGGCTCGAGAGCGACGACGACTCGCAGCCGTCGCCCGAGGAGCGCAGCTATCGCGAGGCCGCCGGCATCGACGCGAACGCGCTGCGCGAAGTCTCGCTGCTCGGTCCGTTCTGGCCGTTCGCCGACGACGCGCTGCCGGCTCCGCTTCAGCGCGCGATCGTCTCCGGCCGCGCGCAGCGCCTGCGCCTGGACCTGCCCGACGGGCTCTACCGGGTGTCCGTGGTCGGCGTGAACGGCGCCTGGAACCAGCGCAACTTCCTGGTGTCGGGGATGGTCTTCGCCGACGACGCGCCGGCGCTCCTCGACGTGCCGCTGAACCGCGGCGGGCTGGTGCGACGCAGCGCGACGGTACGCGTCTCGGGCGGGCAGCTGGTGCTGCGCTTCGGCGGGCCGACCGGCTTCGGTGTCGCGGCGGTCGTGGTCGAGCGCGCCTCCGTGCCGCCGGCGGATCCGCTCGAGCAGGGCGGCATCCGCAGCTTCGCGCTTTCGGCGCGTCACGCGAATCCGGACTGGGTGGAGCTCGCCGACGTGGTCGTGCCGGATGCGCCGCCGGTCGCCACCGTCCACGCGGCCGACTCGGGACTGCCGCTCGTGGACCTCGGAACGCTGGCGCAGGCGGGAATCGGCGACGTGGTCGTCGCGCGGGCGACGATCGAGCGGAGCGCGCCCGAGGTCGCGACGCTCAGCGTAGGAGCGAGCAGCGCCGTGCACGTGTACCTGAACGGCGAGCGGGTGCTCGTAATCCCCAACGTGAAGGGCGTGGAGCGCGACGAGGGCGTCGCGCGCGTGAGGCTGCGCGCCGGACGCAACGATCTCGCGCTCGTGCTCGAGCGCTTCTGGGAGCGGCGTTGGATGTTCTACGCCAGCGTGCACTAAGCTCGCGCAATGAAGGGGCTCGAGCGGATCGTCGTCGTCGGCGCATCGTTGGCGGGGCTGCGCGCGGTCGAGACGCTGCGCGGCCTCGGCTACGGCGGCGAGCTCGTTCTGATCGGCGCGGAGAAGCACCTGCCGTACGACCGACCCCCACTCTCGAAGGAGATCCTGCAGGGCCGCTGGGAGCCGGACAGGCTGCCGCTTCGGAAGAGGCCCTGGGAGGAGCTCCGAATCGATCTGCGGCTCGGGCGCCGCGCGACCGCGCTCGACGCCGGCGCGCGCAGCATCACGCTCGACGACGGCTCGCGCGAGCGCTACGACGCGCTTCTGATCGCGACCGGCGCTTCGGCGCGGCGGCTCCGCGACCAGCCCGAGCTCGCGGGAATCCACACCTTGCGCACCCTCGACGACGCGTTGGCGCTGCGCGCGGCGCTGGCCCGCGGCCCGCGCGTGCTCGTCGTCGGGGCGGGCTTCATCGGGGCCGAGGTCGCGGCATCCTGCCGCGCGCGCGGGCTCGCGGTGACGGTGGTCGAGCCGCTGCCCGTCCCGCTCGCGCGCGGGCTCGGCGAGCGCATGGGGTCGCTGTGCGCGCAGCTTCACCTGGATCACGGCGTCGATCTGCGCTGCGGCGTGGGGGTCGACCGCGTGCTCGGTGACTGGCGCGTCGAGCGCGTCCGGCTCTCGGACGGGACGGAGCTCGAAGCCGATCTCGTCGTCGTCGGGATCGGCGCGGCTCCCGAGACGCGCTGGCTCGAGGGATCGGGCCTCCGGATCGACGACGGCGTGGTCTGCGACGCGTTCTGCGCCGCGGGGCCGCCGGGCGTCTTCGCCGCCGGCGACGTCGCGCGCTGGCACAACCCGCTCTTCGACGAGACGATGCGCGTCGAGCACTGGAGCAACGCGATCGAGCAGGGCGTGTACGTCGCGGAGCGCCTGGCCGGAAGCGATGCCGCCTCCGCGCCGTTCGCGCCGGTGCCGTTCTTCTGGTCCGATCAGTACGACGTGAAGATCCAGTTCGCGGGCCGCATGCGCGGGGACGACGAGGTGCGCGTCGTCGCGGGCAGCCTCGAGTCGTACAAGTTCACCGCGCTCTACGGACGAGCCGGACGCCTCTGCGGCGTGCTCTGCTTCAGCCGGCCCCGCGACCTCGCGAAATACCGCCGGCTGATCGCGGCGCACACGTCGTTCGAGGCGGCCATTGCGGAGGCCTCTAGCTGAGCGCTCCGAGCGCGGCGGCGAGCCGCGCTCGCCGCTCGGCGGGGATCGGCACGAGCGCGCCGTCGTCGCTGACGAGCGCGTGCTCGGTGGTGGCGGTGGCGAGCACGACGCCGTCGCGCTGCACGACGTAGCCGATCGCGAGCGAGACGCGCTTCAGCCACGAGAGCCAGCAGGTGACCTGCAGCCGGTCGTCGTAGCGCGCGGCCTGCAGGTAGCGGACCTCGAGGCCCGTCACCGCGAAGTGGAGGCCCTCGGCGACGTACTCGCGGTAGGGGCGGTCGTGCAGGTCGAGGTACTCGATCCGTGCGAGCTCCAGGTAGTGCACGTAGCGCGCGTGGTGGACGACGCGCATGGCGTCGGTGTCGTAGAAGGGCACGCGATAGCCGATGGTCGCGGTCTTCGCGCCGG